>JAYTXB010000055.1:0-10464 GCA_043743205.1 Schlesneria sp. | reverse complement strand
CGAGGTCAAGCCGCCCAAGCTGGCCGATGCGATCGTGGAAGTGACGGAGACCGGCAGTTCACTGAAGGCCAACAATCTGCGCATCGTGGAAGAAGTTCTCCAAAGCACGACGCGGTTCATCGCAAACAAGGCGTCGTGGCAGAACGCGGCCAAACGCGAGAAGCTCGAAAACATCGCCCTCATGCTGCACTCGTGCCTCGCAGCGGAAGGCAAAGTCGGACTGATGATGAACGTCCGTCGTGCCGATCTTGCCATGATCTTGAAGGAACTGCCCGCTCTGCAAAAGCCGACCGTGGCCTCGCTCTCCGATCCTGATTGGGTCGATGTGAACACGATCGTAGATGAATCGTATGTCCGCATGATCGTGCCGCGACTAAAGGCGGCCGGCGCAAAGGGAATCGTCGAATATCCGATCAGTAAGATCATCGACTGAGGTGATGGAGCCAGCGTGAACCTCGAACGTAGTGTGTGTGTAGAGTCTTCGGGACACACCGCATTGAGAAATCGCGACGGTGTGTTCCGAAGACTCCACACACACTACCGCTGAGATGAGGGTGTCAGCGTCATCGTAAAGCGAGGGTCACAGCGTCTTCAAGTATTCGAGCAGCGCTTGCTTGTCAGCTTCATCGAGTACGTTCGGGAACGTGTGACCTGAGACGCTCTTGCCGGGGAGCTTCGCATCAAAGTAACGGCGGCGATGAGCCGCCTGCTTGGCGGAGCGTGGGACGTTCTCGAAGGTCTCGGCTTCCAGTCCCACCTTCTCCTGATCGTAGCCGTCCTCGGTTCTCTTCCAGACGAGTGGTCGCGAGTCGGGATGCAAGACGTGCCACAATGTCGGGACCGAGCCGTTATGAAAATACGGGGCACTCGCCCAGATGCCGTCGAGTGGCGGGGCGACATAGCCGACCGGATCGACTTCCACGGGATCGGCTCCGAAGCGACTTAGCCAACCGTCCTTGACCCACTGACGATGCTCGACGGTTAGCGATCGGAATCGGAGTGGATCGGTTCCGACTTCATCGAGCGAGACGGTGTGTTGTTCGTACTGACCGTTCGGGCCGTAAGTACCGTGGCAGCGCGAACAGTTCTCGACGAAGACCCGTTCGCCGCGTGACGCCCGTTCGCGATTGATCTCGAACGGGTACTTCGGCGGTTCGAGGGATTCGATCCAAGCCAACAGATCGGTGAACTGTGGCTCCCATTCGGCAAGAGTGGCAGGCGTGACGCGCGGTAGCAGGATGAACTGCATCAGAGGGCGAGGCGTCTTCGGGGCATGGCCATCTGCGTAGAGCGACTGCTTCTTGCGGACGTTCCAGTACGGCGGCGCGTCCATGTCGTGATGGAGCAGCTTCGGCAACTTGCGGTTCGTATCGACGGTCATGTCGAGGTTGCGGTACGTCCCGAGGACGACTCCAAACATCACGGCGTTGGTCGTGCCGTTCGTCGTGCTGAGTGGCAATTGCAGCGTCGCGAGGTCGAGATGCGTGAGCTTCTTTCCCTGCTGCAACTTCACGAGTCGCACGTCCTCGGTCAACGTTTGCAGTGCGGTGTGCGAATTCGGCAGACCGGGGATGACTCGTCCTGCGACCTTGCCGCCGTGACAGGCCAAGCAATTCATGGTCCAAGTGCCGTTCGCATCGACCACGTAACCGAGCGGACGCATCGGAACCGTCTGTTGGCCAACGTCGCGCAAGTCGGGTTCGGCTGAAAGACTTTCGGGAATGATTCCGTAGTACGAAAAGATCAGGCGGCGGCGAGTCACCGCGTCCGATCGCTCGGCCTCAGTTCGTTCCGGTTCCGGCCAGACCGTCCACAACGCTGCGAGGACCGCTTCATCAAAATCCGGTGGCAGATAGGAATGAGTTCTCAGCACCGAGTAGCCTCGCGCGGCGGAGGTCGGTTCTGCCCCGTGCAAGGCAGCGACCGTGAGTTCGGTCAAGCAGCACAGGAATCCAACGAAGCAACACAGCCCGATGACAACAACGTTTCGAGTCAACAGCGGCACGAATTTTCTCCTCGATGAGCCAGAAAGTTTCTAGGTGCGGCGTTATACCCAGAGCGGCAAGAATTGGCCGGTCTGCTGAACTGGCCGGTCCAATAGCATACCGTTCCGACTGTCCCGTCGGCGGAGAGACGGGACTACCGTAATGCGATCAGAGGTTCAATGTCGTGGTCAATGAAGTTGTGATTGATACCGAGCAACTCGTCGCAACGACGTTTTTGCGGCGAGCGGAATGGTTCGACGAGACCGCTTCGACGAATGATCTCGCGCTGCAATGGGCGGGTGATGCTGCTGTCGTCACGCCGTGTCTGATCGGAGCGTCACAGCAGCACGCGGGGCGAGGACGCGGTGCCAATCGCTGGTACGGCAGTGGTGGCACGCTGATGTTTTCGGTCCTGTTCGACATGCCCGCGTTGAAGATCGCGCAAAGTCAGTGGCCACAGTTTTCACTTGTCACCGGTTTGACCGTGGCCGAGACAATCGAGACTTTTCTGCCCGAAGCCTCCGTCGGCTTGAAGTGGCCCAATGATGTTTGGCTCGAAGGTCGCAAGGTCTGCGGAATTTTGATCGAACAGCCGGAACGAATGCCCGGTCGTTTGGTCGCTGGGCTTGGCTGGAACGTTAACACGGCGTTCGCCACTGCACCGGAAGAACTGCGATCCATTGCGACCTCGATGCAAGATACGTCTGGTCAAGCGATCGCTGAAGCCGACGTGTTACGCTGCTTTCTCCAGCGTTGGGAAACGAACCTCAACTCGTTGGCAGAGGGTTCGTTTGATCTCGTCGCGCGGTGGACTCGCTTCTGCGTGCTGAGTGATCGACGAATCAGAGTCTCCGCTACTGAACCCGAATGCACGGGGGACTGTCTCGGTATCGCCACGGACGGCGCATTACTCGTTTCTGACGGGGAGCGGCTCCGTCGCTACTACGCAGGAACAGTGCGGTTGGCGGATGGCCCGACGTAACAGCCTGTTGAAAAACGTAGCATGGCCTCCTTGCCTGTCCCGCTTTCAACGCTCAAAACGGACGGCCTAGGAGGCCATGCTACGTTTTTCAACGGGCTGCTATACCTCGCGCGGCGGAAAATGCGGTGTCGAGAGATCAGCCGGAACGCGCTAGCGTCCGGTTCGGAGATTCAATCGACTCTCTCTAGAATCGGATGCTAGCGCGTGCCGGCTAATTGGGGGAGCCTCATGCTCCGCCGCGTGAAGCATAACCGAATGGTCACCACCAGCCGAGTCATTCGCTCAGTGAAGGTGACATGCTTCGTGGCGCGTACGAGTTGATCAAAATGCTGCAGCCACTTGCCTGGCTCGTGCCTTGGCGCGAGACAATGACGGTTGTCGGAAAGTTCATTGAGCGAACCTGCCGATTCTGACGATTGACATGAAGAAGAGTGGGGAACACTCTGTGACTCGACAGCGTGAGTTGGCTGGTTGATGAGACTTTGCGGGTTGGGAAGAGTGAGCCAAGCTGTTTTTGACGGTTCGATTTGTAGACGCGGTCGCAGGCAGTGACTGTTATCAGGACGGGATCACGGAATGGGCTGGGAAGCTTGGTTGGTGTTGTTTGTTGTGGCCACGATGGTCTTCGCGCTGGCACGCGAATGGTGTTCGCCTGACACGTTGACTGTGGGCTGCTTACTGGCGTTGGTCATTGCACAAGGCTTATTCGATTCCAAGTCGCTCCCTAACGCCAAGCAGGCATTTGAGGGCTTCGGCAAGGAGTCGCTCATTAGCGTCGGCGTCTTGTTCATCATCGTGACGGGATTGATGCAGACCGGCGCGATGAACCTGCTCACGGAGCCGTTTCTCGGACGACCAAAAACGGTGTTGTCGGCTCAGATTCGATTGCTCTTGCCAGTGACGACGCTGAGCGCGTTCCTGAACAACACGCCGATCGTCGCGATGTTCATGCCGGTCGTCGATGACATCTGCAAGAAGTCGCGGATCAGTCCGTCGAAGCTGTTCATGCCGATGGCGTTTGCCGCGACGTTCGGCGGTGTCTGCTCGATGATCGGGACCAGCACCAATCTCGTGGTGAAGGCGCAAATGTCACAAGAGGGACTTCCGGCCTTCAGTATGTTTGACATCGCGTGGGTCGGCTTGCCGTGCGCGCTGGGCGGGATTGTCTACATGCTGATCTTCAGCCGTTGGTTGCTTCCCGATCGGCGACCGGCGATCAGCTTGAGCGACGACCCCCGGCAATACACGGTCGAAATGCTGGTTCAAGCGGGCGGGCCGCTTGTGAATCGGACTGTCGAGCAGGCGGGGCTGCGTCATTTGCCGGGCCTGTTTTTGGCGGAGATTGAGCGGAACGGTGAAGTCATCGTGGCGGTCAGTCCGCGCGAGCGTTTGCTGGCTGACGACCGACTGGTCTTTGTCGGCATCGTGGAATCGGTGGTGGATCTCCGCAAGATGCGCGGACTCGTTCCCGCGACCGATCAAGTCTTCAAGCTCAACGCGGCGGACAGTGAACGCTGCCTGATGGAGGCGGTCGTCTCCAACCGCTGCCCGATTGTGGGGACGAACATTCGCGAAGGCCGGTTCCGCACGCGCTACAACGCGGCGGTGATTGCCGTCGCACGCAATGGTCAGAAGATCACCGGCAAGATCGGCGACATCGTGTTGCAACCGGGTGACACGCTGCTGCTGGAAGCGCATACCGACTTCGTGCGACAGCAGAGGAACTCGAACGACTTCTTCTTGGTGAGTCACGTCGAGAACTCGACGCCGCCGCGCCATGATCGCGCGTGGATCGCGCTGGCGGTCCTCATCGGGATGATCGTGTTTGCGACGATGCTGAGCCGGGACGCCGTTCCGGGTGGGCTGCCCGAGCGCGACTTCCTACTTCCGGCGGCGTTGTTGGCGAGTCTCGTGATGATCGCTACACGTTGCTGCACCGCGCGCGAAGCCTTGCAGAGCATCGACTGGTCAGTGCTGATCGTTATCGGGGCCTCATTGGGAATTGGTAAGGCGATCGAGACGAGTGGCCTCGCCAAATTTGCCGCAACACAAATGGTCGAGATGACGGGGGAGAGCGCTTGGGTTCAACTGGCGGTGGTTTATTTCATGACGATGGTTCTGACCGAACTAGTGACAAACAACGCGGCGGCGTCGCTGATGTTTCCGCTCGCGTTGGCGGTATCGAGATCACTCGCCGTGCGTCACGAGCCGTTCATGATCGTCATCATGATTGCCGCGTCGATGGGCTTTGCGACTCCCTTCGGCTATCAGACCAACCTGATGGTCTACGGTCCCGGCGGCTACAAATTCAGCGACTATCTGCGTGTCGGCATCCCGCTCGACCTGCTGATGATGGCCATCGCCGTCGCGCTGACACCGTTCGTGTTTCCGTTCTAAAGCGTCAAGGCAAACCTATCCCTCGCGCGGATTGAACTGAGGCCACTCTGAGCGATGGACGTAAGTCCACCGCTCAGAGTGGCCTCACTCCTGACCGCGCGAAGTATCGAGTGAATCGCCCGAGGGAAGATTGGAACGCATCTTTTCTTGGTGCAGCACTCCAAGGTGCTGGTGCCACGTCGCGAGTTACACGAGCAGTGTCTGCCGGTACTCGGTGAGTCCGTTCACTCTCGCAGGCACTCTGTCGAGAGTGCCTCTTCACTCGCGGCCACTGGCTCACCGCTCGTCAACGATTTCGGTGTTGGCCGAAAAGTCTACGCCAGCGTCTCGCGCTACTGGTCTCCAGACTCTCGTGCGTGATCGCTCCCGTTTGTCGTGATCGCACGGCTCGAATTCGCCGAGATTCTCTAGGTGTGCGCCGTGAATTGAGACCAGTCCCCGCATGCCGTTCCCATTGCCACACTGTTCGCTGCCTCCGAGACGAAGCCTCATGATCTCGAACTTTTATCGCCGCTACAGCCGGTTGATCTTGGGGATCGTCGCCCTGTCGTTTGGTCCGCTGTGGTTCTTCGCCGAGCGCATTAAGTCGAACAACGACATTGAAACGTGGTTGCCGCAAAACACCGATGTTCGGAAGACCTACGAGGAATTCAAACAGGACTTCGGTGCGGAAGAAGTGATCGTCATTGGTTTACCGGCCGCCGAAGTTTCGGCCGAGATCGTCGAGTCACTCGCCGGTCGGCTCGATCGCTTGCCCGGCGTGCGTCGCTGTTGGACACCGGCCCGCATGATGGAACGGATGCGTGAGTTTGGAGTCGCAGATGACGAAGCATCGCGCCGCATCGACGGACTGTTGAAGGCTCCCGCCGGTGGCTTGGTCGGAGTCGTGGCGGCGTTGTCCGAGAGCGGTGTGAAGGACCGAACACAGACGACGGCGGATGTTCGCGCCGTATTGAAGTATTGCCGGTTCGACTCCGACCAGATCGCGCTGACCGGCGCACCGATCATCGTCACCGAACTCGATCGACTGGGCAGTTCCAAATCGAGCAAGCAATTCTTTCTGCTGACCTGCGCGATCAGTCTCGGCTTGCTGTACTACTCGTTTGGCCACATGGGCCTGTCATTGGCGATGCTGGGTGTCACCATCTGGGGCATTTTCCTCAATCAAGCACTGATGGCGGCGTGCGGCGGTGAGATGAACTTCATTCTCGGATCGCTGTCGATCATGGTCATGATCTTCACATTGTCGATCGCCGTGCATGTCGTCAGTTACCACACTTCGGCCGGTGATCGCGGCGAAGCCGACCCGCTGTCGTATGCCGTGTGGGAGTCTCTGAAACCGTGTGCCCTCTCCACGTTGACGACGCTGCTCGGCCTGGTGTCGCTCAACGTCAGTAGCATTCGTCCGGTCAGTCAGTTTGGGTACGCCGCCGCATCGGGTTCGGTGGTCGCGCTGATTGTGGGATTGGGGATCACTCCCGCACTGCTTATCCTGATTCCGTGCCGGACGGCGCGCTGTGGAACCCTGCAACTCAATTTCCGGGCCTGGGGCTTAGGGATCTCTCGCCATCGACACAAGCTGCTCGGTTCCGCCGTGGTGTTACTGATTGTGACCAGCTTCGGTCTGATGCGACTTCGGCCCGACATCAATCCGACCGAGTTCCTGCCGCGCAACAGTAAGGTCTTGTCCGATCTGCATCGAGTTGAAAACGAATTGACCAACGTGGACTCGATCGAAGCCGTGGTCGATTTCCACGGGCAACGACTCGCGTTCCTCGATCAGCTGCAACATGTTCGCAAGATCGAAGCGACGATTGCGGCTCACCCCGGTATCCGGCACACGCTGTCGCTCGCGTCGTTCTTTCCCGAAGAGATGCCCGATAGTCCGCTCGCCACCGCACGCGTCCTCGGTCTGGCTCAGTCCTACACCGGCGAAGATGGTCTCGTCGCAGATCGTCAGCGGATGTGGCGCATCTCCGCGCGAGTCAGACACGACACGAAGCAATCGTCCGTGCAAGTTCTCGCCGATCTCGCCGAGTCGCTCGCCCAAGAACCGGTCTACTTCACGGGGATGGCTCCGCTACTGAAGAACGCTCAGCACGAGATTTTTGAGGGCTTCTGGAAGAGTTTTTCCGCCGCCTGTCTGACGATTTTCATCGTGATGGTGTTGTCGCTGCGGTCAGTCTCGGCCGGGTTGATTGCCATGGTGCCGAACATCATTCCGATCTGGCTGGTGTTCGGCGCGGTCGGCTTCTTCGGAGTGCCGGTCGATATCGGCATGATGATGACCGGCAGCATCGCACTCGGCATCTCCGTCGATTGCACGTTCCACTTCCTCGTGCAGTATCAAGCCACGTATGCGAAGACCGGTTCGTCGGAGGAAGCGAGTACTCAAGCCCTCGAACACTCGGGCGAACCGATGCTCGATTCGACGCTGATTTCGAGCCTCGGGTTGCTCGCGCTCTGTCTGAGCAGCTTCACTCCGACCGCACGCTTCGGCATGTTGATGGCGGCGCAGATGGCCGCGTCGCTGTTAGGTGAATTGGTGCTGCTCCCCGCGATGCTCTGCTGCTTGCCGAACCGCCGCGTGAAAGGGATTGCGATCGCGGTGACCACAGACCCGGAACAGTCTGTCGTCGCGAGCCCCGTGGAGCCGGCCCCGGTTGAACCCGACAACGAACCACGCATTCATCCGTTCCCAGCCAATCCCAAGACGGGGCGTCGCCGAATCCGCGCCGCTCAAAATTGAGCGAGGTCGTGGGAGAAGGCGTTTCGCCCGACTCCCGGCTTTGCAAAAACACTCGTATCGGACAGTGATTGATGCGCCTGCCCTCAAGATCGGTGCCTTAATCACTGTCGTAGTGACGGCCTTTCTGGGCCGTCGCATCGCAGTTCAAAAAGGCGGGGGCGACATTTCAGTTGGGCTTCACTAGGCAAGCTCGGTTCGCGGATCATGGAGTGCGGCACTTCAGCGCCGCCTTCCCTTGTGGCGGAGCCACCTTGGCCGTTCCTTCCGTGTCAGCCAAGTGAGGCGGCTCCGCTACAAGCCAAGACAGTACCGAGGGTACCGCAATCCAAGGTTGGCACGCCAAAAAAAGCACGGAATCACAGACTCAATCTGCGCGAGCTTGGCTGGTCACACCCAGTTCATTTCCCAGCACTGGTTCATGCGTCAGTCCTAAGGATTGGCGCAGAAATAACAGTCGTGATTTGGTGAGCCGGGTGTCGTGATGCCTCGGACTTTTCGGCGAAGAATCCGGGGCCTCACGGCACCCGGCTCACCTCGACTTTCAGAGGGATGCCGTCAGTTGTTGATGCGCCAATCCTAAGGCGATCGGCAAGTCGATGTTGTCCTGCCGCTCGGAGGCAAGGTCATTTCGGGCCGATGACGCGAGTTCCCTTACCGTGGCGTGCCTTTAAGTCGAAGAGGCCGAAGATTTCCGAAGCGTTTAAGCTGAGTGACGCATTGGTATTGTCGCCATCACCGAGGATCGCCGCGAAGAGTTGTCGTTTCTCGGTGAGAATCTTGTCGATCCGTTCTTCAATCGTGTTGTTCGAGATGAACCGCGTGACGATCACTTGGCTTTTGCAGCCGATGCGGTGAGCGCGGTTGATCGCCTGATCTTCGATGGCCGGGTTCCACCAGCGGTCGAACAAAAACACATAGCCCGCGAATTGCAGGTTCAACCCGACCGCTCCCGTGCCGTAGCTCATCAGGATGATGTGCGCGTTCGGGTCTTCCTTGAACTGCTTCAAGATCGGTTCGCGCTGCTTGGTCGGGACGCCGCCGTGGTAGAGCAGTGCGCCGTACTTAGCCATCGGTTTGGCGAGCCAGTCCAACACCTTCGTCCACTGGCTGAACAAAATGGCCTTGCCGCCGCTGGCCGCGATCTCTTCCATGTCCGCTTCGAGTCGATCGAGCTTGGCGCTCTCACCCGTCAGCGGATCGAAGTTGGTGATCTGTTTCAACCGCAGCACTAACTCGAAGACGTGCTGCACCGAGATTTCATCACCCAACTCGTTGAGATGAATGATGCCATCTTTTTCGGCCTTCTCATACGCGTACTTCTGAGCGGGCAAGAGATCGAGGTGCGCGTCGCGGTCGAGTCGCGGCGGCATGTCTTTCATGACGAGGTCTTTGGTCCGTCGCAGGATGCACTGCTTGGCGAAATACTGAAGTTGCTTGAGATCGGGAGTCGCATTGGGCGGGATCACGCCGAGGAACTCGTACAGCGCGCCGAGTTCTTCCGGACGGTTCTCGATCGGAGTTCCCGTGAGTGCCCAACTGCGACGACGCGGCAACGCGCGGGCCGTCTCTGCCGTGCGTGAGTCGCGGTTCTTGATCCGCTGCGCTTCATCCAACACAACGAGATCGAACTTGGGGAATTCACCATCGGGAAACGACGCGAAGTCGCGCACCAGAGATTCGTAGTTCGCGATCAAGATCGGCACGCCGGGCATCGTCCAAGTCAGGCGGCGGCGCTCGGTGTCTCCTTCGACAACCACAATCGGCAACTCTTCGGCCCACGCTTGGAACTCACGCTGCCAGTTGGGGAGCAGTGGCTTCGGGCAGACGAGCAACACGCGACGCACCTGTCCGCTGCGCATGAGCAACCGAATGGCGGTAATTGTCTGCATCGTCTTGCCCAAGCCCATCTCATCCGCGAGCAGCGCCGCCGATTTCGAGAAGAGCCACCCAATCCCTTCGTACTGATACGGGAACGGCTCGAACGGCATGATCAGTTCCTGCCCACCCAACCACGACTGGAGCGGTGGTTGAAGCAAGTAGAACAAGCGGTCTTCGATCGACAGCGCATCGGCGGGAGGCTTGAGTCGCGTCACTTTTTTCTTGGCGGCGGCGAGCGTCGCTTCGTCCATCAACGAAGCGGGCTGAGGCGGCAGGAGCGTCGTCAACTCTTCGTGGCCGTGTGCGTCGTGGCCGTTTGCCGAGTCATTCCCCGCCGTCGCGCGACCCGCTTCGGTGGTGTCGCCCGTTCCGTTGGCGGCATCCCGTTCCGCTTGCTCTTTCGCCTCTTTCTCCTTTTTCGTGGTCAGGAACGACACCCCCTCGGGGAATGTGATTCCAAACGTGGCGACTCG
>JAYTXB010000054.1:0-6984 GCA_043743205.1 Schlesneria sp. | reverse complement strand
CCTGATCCAGAGGCAGACGGATTTGGGATTGCGGTTCAGTATCACCAGAGATATCACTCTCCCAGTTGAAGGCACCGGCCACTTTCACGAAACGACTCACGCATGAAGTTCACGGTGTTGGTTCCCGTTGCCGACAATGACGGACAACCATTCGGCGATGCCAAGCTGATGTCGATCGCTCAACGATTGGCGTTGCGGTTCAACGGTTGCACGATGGACCGCAACGTCGAAGGTCTGTGGTATGACGGCCCGACGCTCTATCACGATCACCATGTCCGAATGATTGTGAAGATTGAGACCGCTCAGCGCGAGGAAGCGATCCAGTTGGCCAAAGAAATTGGCCGCGAGTTGCGACAGAAAGCCATGTTTGTCGAAGTGGTCGAGAAGGATGGAATTCAGATTCTCGACATCGAATAATCTCTTCAGAAACCGAACCGGTGTCACTCGCCGGCCCGGTGGGAGTTCACGATGCCCACGAAAGCCAAATCGAAGTCGAAAAAGCTCACTCCAGCGCAACAACTCTTGGCGTTTGCCCGCGAGAAGGTCAGCCAATGCCAGGAATGGCCCGATCTGCACAACGCGGTCTATGGTGTGGGAGCACTCTTCAGCCAATTGTTTCCGACGGTCTCGGTTCGCACCGCGTTCGCGAAGTCGGTGGAGTTCCGCGAGATCGCCAAACTGATTGAGTCGCTGCCGGGACCGGGCAGTGATAAACCGTCGGCACCACTCAGCGGCAAATTACTGGTCCGGTTGCCGACCTCACTGCACAAGGCACTCACCAAAGAAGCTGCCGAAGAAGGCGTCAGCCTCAATCAGTTGATCGTCGCCAAAGTGGCCGCTCAACTTCGCGATGTCGTGCGGGCCTGAGATTGCACGCGGTGGCGTGAACGAGTCGAAGTTCTCGGCCCCACGCTGACCCTCGACAAGCTGTGTCGAGCCATTTGTTCGCGACGGCTTGATGACCGAGTTCAAAGCGGCTCGGCGAGTCCACCGCGGCGGATCAAACGCGCGTTGCCTGACGGAAGGGATCGACGTGCCGGCCGTGGACATGGTCGCCTTCCTGACTCCCAAGCGGAGCAAAGTCGATATCGTGCAAGCCGTCGGCCGAGCGATGCGGAACGCACCCGGCAAGACGACCGGCTACATCCTGGTCCCGCTCTATGTGGAACAAGCTCAGGGCGAATCGCTGGAGTCCGCCGTCGCGCGGGCTGAGTTCGACGAAGTCTGGTCCGTGTTGCAGGCCATGCAAGAACAGGACGACGTGCTCGACGACCTGATCCACGAACTGCAAGCCGAGCGTCGCCTGACGAAGGGCTTCAACGACTCGCGCCTGCGCGAACGAGTCGAGGTTCTCGGCCCCACGCTGACGCTCGACACCCTGCGTCGAGCCATCACCACCCGCTGCCTCGACCGCCTGACCCGCCCGTGGGACGAGATGTTTCAGTTGCTCGTCGCCTACAAGAAGCAGCACCGCCACATGAGCGTCCCCAAAGAAGCCCCCACCCCGTGGACCGAGTTGGGCGTTTGGGTCGATCACGTTCGAGTGTTGAAGCGAAACGGCCACCTGTCGGCACCGCGACAAGCTCAACTCAACAAACTCGGTTTCTGCTGGCGAGTGGATGGAGAGACGCTCGACAGTACCGAAGGGTTGCTGAACGAGCACGAGTTCAGAAAGGCTTCGGGACTGTCCCGGATCGAGAAGTACCGCAAGCAAGGACTCATCAAGCCGGTTGGGTTCGCAATGGCCGGCCCAGGTGTCGGCGCGTTTTACCACCCCAGCCAAATCGCACAACTGCGGATCGCTTTGGGAATCACACTCGATGGCACCGAAGGATTGTTGAACGAATTGCAGTTCGCGAAAGCGTCGGGGCTGACTCAGATCGCAAGCTATCGAAAGCAAGGACTCATCAAGCCGGTTGGCCTTGCAATGGCCGGGCCTGGAATTAGTGCCTACTACCATCTCGGTCAAATTGCGGTGTTGAAGAAGGCTTTAGGGATCACGCTCGACTGCACCGAAGGGCTGCTCAACGAGCAACAATTCAAGAAGGTATCGGGACTCACTCAGGTCACACATTGCCGTAAGCGAGGACTCATCAAAGAAGTGGGCTTCGCAATAGCCAGCGCACGCATCAGTGCCTTCTACCGTCCCGGTCAGGTTGCGGAGTTGAAAAAGGCTCTGGGGATCACGCTGGACAACACCGAAGGACTGTTGAACGAGCAAGAGTTTATGAAGGCGTCGGAACTCACCAACGTCCCGAAGTATCGCAAGCAAGGACTCATCACGCCGGTTGGCCTTGCGATGGCGGGGCCGGGGCTGAGTGCGTTCTATCATCGACGACAGATCGTGGAATTGAAAAAGACCTTGGGGGTCACGCTCGATAGCACCGAAGGGCTTTTGAGCGAGGATCAATTCAGAAAGGAATCGGGGTTCAGCCAGATCGCCGATTATCGGGAGCGAGGACTTATCAAACCCGTTGGGAAAGGGATGTCCGCCTCCAAGATCAGCGATTTCTACAACCTTCGGCAGATCGCGGAATTGAAAAAGGTCTTGGGAATCACGCTGGACAACACCGAAGGATTGCTGAACGAGGAACAGTTCAGAAAATCTTCGGGATTGAGCAACGTCGCGACCTATCGCAAGCAAAGACTCATCGAACCGATCGGATATTCGCTGACCAGTGCCGGCATCAGCGGTTTTTATCATCCCCGTCAAATCGCAGAATTGAAAAAGACCTTGGGAATCACGCTGGACAGTACCGAAGGGCTGTTGAGCGAGGCCCAGTTCCGAAAGGCTTCGGGAGTGACACAAATCGCCGAGTATCGCAAGCGAGGACTCATCCACCCAATTGGAAAGGGCATGTCCACATCCAAGATCAGCTTCTTTTACCATCCCCGCCAAATCGCGGAACTCAAGAAGCGTCTCGCCGAACTGCGATCACAATGAAGTTCCCCGGTGCGACCTCTTGTCGATGGCTTCTAATCCGTCACCTCACCTATTTATTGTGAGAGGGGTGCGTTGTGATCTGGTAGAGCCACTTCACCTCCACAGACAAGGTTGCTCGTTTGGCACAAAGACAGAATCAACACTGGGTTCCCAAACATCACTTCCGCTCATTTACGCAGGGAGGTGGGACAATTCATCTCATACTTCGTGTGTCTGGTCGGCAGATCTTCAATGCTTCAATCAAACATCAATGCGCACGGAACAACTTTTATGGATCCGTTGAACTTGAGACGTTGTTCTCGAAACTCGAAGGAAAACACGCTACTGCCATCCGTCGCGCAAAACTGATTACCTGGTCGCCTGACCCACCGCCGCTGACTGACGAAGAGGACCACTTCCTTCTTCAGGCCGTTCTATTTCAACGTGCTCGGACGCTGCTTGAAATCGAGAAAGACGCGCCCGCAATTGAGGGCATGTCTTTGGCAGCATTCAGGCATTACTTGGCACACGCGCCAGACATCGCACACCGCGACAAGATGCTTCATCACATTGACACCGGTGACGTGTCGATAAAAGCGAGTCCGCAAGCGACAGTTCTCCAATCAATCATCGGCCACATCGACGCAGTGCCGCTCATCGCTGACCTGCAATTGTGCGTTCTTCGCAACATGACCGACTATCCATTCATTTTCAGCGATGCACCGGTTGTGTTTTACAACACGCTTTATCGCAACGTGCGCAACCGTGGAGTTCTCGGCCTGCAAACGCCAGGCCTTCAGATTTTTATGCCCCTTGATTCCCGAACGATGCTGATGTTGATCGACGCAGATACCTACGAAGGCAGCCACCTTCAGTCTGACGTTATCGACCTGTTTCAGCGTCCCGATGTCTCACAACTCAACGCATTGCAGCTTCATCACAGCGCTCAATCAGTCTATTTCGCTCGGGCAAGCGACGCGGAGTACGTCGATTGCCTATGGCGAGCACATTCCGAGTCTCTGTCGATCCCGCGAACCGAATTACACATTCGACGCGACTGGCTCGTTGATGAAGAACCTGTCGATGAACTCTTTCACATGACCCAGCCACAACTCGACTACAACCTGAATCTGTCGTTCGTGCGATGCACTCCAATTCGCGAGTCCGATTTCAAATTCCGGCACCGACGTCCTGACGTCGCGAAGGAATACAAGGCAGCGCAAGACGAAGGCTTGGATGATTAACCGGCGGGGTGGCCTTGCTCGACCTAATCAACAACACAGGACGTGCCACTGTTTAGGAGTCTTCGGAGAAACAGTGCCTCTGCGGGTTTGACTCATCGACAACACTGCTTCCCCGAAGTCAGAGAAGCGGTGGCATGGCTCATACCCGACCACTCCACGAAGCCCTCCAGCGGAGATGCGACAATCGGCGTACATGCTCTGTCGCGAAGTGTCAGAACCGCAAGCGGAGCGTCATCCACGATGAAACAACCACCGTTGCAGAAGCTGCTTTCCATCGTAGTGTCGGCCGGATGTCTTCTGCTGGGGATGGTTGCTGCTCGCGCGGCGGAGGGGGATTGGCCGCAGTGGCGGGGGCCGCTGGGGACCGGGGTTGCGCCGGAGGCTGATCCGCCCGTTGAGTGGAGTGAGACGAAGAACGTTCGGTGGAAGGTGGCTCTGCCGGGCAAGGGGCATTCGACGCCGATTGTTTGGGGGGATCGCATCTTCCTGACGACGGCAGTGCCCTTGTACTCCGTTAAAAAACGAAGGATGGGCCTTTTTGCCGGTCCGCGTTCAACGCAGAAGTCGGACGGCTTGAAAAGCCGTTCTTACGTTTTCTCAACGGGCGGCTAAGTCAGGGCAACCTTGTCGGACATCCTGGGCGAGGACGATCAGGTGTCATAACCAAGGTTCGGCGAGAGCCAGCGTTCGATTTCGGCGAGCGGCATTTGCTTGCGCCTCGCGTAGTCTTCGACCTGGTCTTTGGTGATCTTATCGACGGTGAAGTATCTCGATTCGGGGTGGGCGAAGTAGAGGCCGCTGACGCTGGCGGCAGGGTGCATCGCGAAGCTCTCGGTCAGGAGGATGCCCGTTTGGTTGGTGGCGTCGAGCAACTCGAAGAGCTTCGTTTTTTCGGTGTGGTCCGGGCAGGCGGGGTAGCCGTGAGCCGGGCGGATGCCGCGATACTTCTCCTCGATCAGGTCGTCGGTTGAGAGAGTTTCTTCGTTGCCGTAGCCCCAGTCGAGGCGGGCTTGTCGATGCAAGTATTCAGCGAACGCTTCGGCCAGTCGGTCGGCGAGGGCTTTGGTCATGATCGAGAGGTAATCGTCGTGCAGTTCGTGCTGGAACTTGTTGGCCAACTCGTCGCAGCCGATTCCCGTCGTGACGGCGAACGCGCCGAGATAGTCCTGTCGCCCCGAATCGGCCGGCGCGATGTAATCGGCCAGTGATCGGAAGTCCTGCTGACCCGGACGCTCCCATTGCTGGCGGAGCATGGAGAAGCGGAGGGTTGAAGGTTGAAGGTTGAGGGTTGAAAGTTGATCGCCTGTTCCTGTTCCCTCCCCTCGGCGGGGAGGGTTAGGGAGGGGGTCCGATGACGCGTCGAGGCTCGATACTAAATCATCCCCCCTCCCCGGCCCTCCCCGCCGAGGGGAGGGAGGAAGAGAGACGACGATGTCGTCGCCGACCGTTTGCGCTGGCCAGAAGCCGTAGACGCCGCGAGCCGTCAGCAGTTTTTCATCGACGATGCGGCGGAGCAGTGCTTGAGCATCGTCGAAGACTTTGCGAGCCTCTTCGCCGACGACGGGGTCTTCAAAAATCTTGGGGTACTTGCCGCGCAGCTCCCACGTTTGGAAGAACGGGGACCAGTCGATGAACGGGACGAGGTCACTCAACGGGACATCCTTTAGGACTCGCGTGCCGAGGAACGACGGGGTGTCGATGCGCACGTTGGCCCAGTCGGTTTTGAACCGTCGGAAAAAAGCTTCGGCATACGGGACGAGCTTGCGGTTGGACTGCATCGCCGCGTAGTTCGAGCGGTCTCGTTCCTGCGAGGCGTTGTTCTTGACGATGAACTCGGCTTTGCGGTCGGGGTCGATCAGGCTTTCGACGGCGGGGACCGACAGCGACGCATCGACCACATGGACGATGGGCTGTTGATAGTGCTGAGCGATCTTTACCGCCGTGTGCTTGGCCGATGTGGTCGCTCCGCCGATCAGCAGTGGAATGGTGAAGCCCTGCCGCTGCATCTCTTTCGCGACGTGAACCATCTCATCCAGCGACGGCGTGATGAGGCCGCTCAGCCCGATGATGTCGGCCCCCTCTCTCTTCGCTGTTTCGAGAATTTTCTCGCACGAGGTCATCACGCCGAGATCGATCACGTCGAAGCTGTTGCAGCGCAGCACGACGCCGACGATGTTCTTGCCGATGTCGTGAACGTCTCCCTTCACCGTGGCGAGGATGACTCGACCGCGACCGCGCGACGTATCGACGGTGGCGGCTTCCTGACCCGGAGCAAGGGCTGCTTCGGCGGCGACTCGCTCGGCCTCCATGAACGGTTCGAGGTACGCGACCGCCTTCTTCATGACGCGGGCCGATTTCACGACCTGCGGCAGAAACATCTTGCCCGCGCCGAACAATTCGCCGTCGACGCTCATGCCGTCCATCAACGGACCTTGGATGATGTCGAGCGGTCGGCCGTACTTGAGCCGAGCCTCTTCCGTATCGGAGTCGATGTGGTCGGTGATCCCCTTGAGCAGGGCGTGCTTGAGTCGGTCCTCAACAGAACCGAGCCGCCATTCTTCGACAGCCGCCACCGTTTCTGCGGTCTGACCCGCACCGCTCGCCTTGAGTTGTTCTGCGAACGCGATGAGCCGTTCGGTCGCGTCGGGATGGCGGTTCAGCAGGCAGTCCTCGATGTAGACGAGCAGTTCCTTGTCGATCTCCTCATAGACTTCGAGTTGCCCCGCGTTGACGATCCCCATGTCGAGGCCGGCTTGAATCGCGTGGAACAGGAACGCCGCGTTCATCGCCTCGCGCACGACATCGTTGCCACGGAAC
>JAYTXB010000053.1:0-31275 GCA_043743205.1 Schlesneria sp. | reverse complement strand
GGTTGCTCACCTTTTCCGGAGACCGCTTCGATGACGAACCGCCTGATGTTCGGACCCGTCTGCCTCGCGCTGGCGTTGAGTTTCGTGAGACCGCTCCCCGCGCCTGCTGCCGAACCCGCCTCGACCGAACTCTTCGCGCGAAAGAACCTCGTCGCGTGGTGCATCGTGCCGTTTGACTCGAAGAAACGCGGGCCGGAGGAGCGGGCAGCGATGCTCGAAAAGCTGGGCTTCTCGAGGTTCGCTTACGACTATCGGGCCGAGCACATCCCGACGTTCGATCAAGAGATTGAATGCCTCAAGCGGCACAAGGTCGAACTGACCGCGTGGTGGTTCCCCACGTCACTCAATGACGAAGCGAAGCTGACGCTGGCCGTGTTCGAGAAGCACAAGGTCACTCCGCAACTGTGGGTCACCGGTGGTGGAGGTCCAACGAAGGACGAGGCCGATCAACGCGCGCGGGTCGTCGCCGAAGCCGCTCGCATCCGACCGATTGTCGAAGCGGCGGCGAAAGTCGGCTGCAAGGTGGCCCTCTACAACCACGGCGGCTGGTTCGGCGAACCCGAGAACCAAATCGCGATCATTCAGGAGTTGAAGCACGCCAACGTGGGGATCGTCTACAACCAGCATCACGGTCACGATCACCTCGACCGGTTCGCCGAACTGCTTCAAAAGATGAAGCCGCATCTGTACTGCCTCAACCTCAACGGGATGACCGGGGAGGGAGATCGCAAAGGCCAGAAGATCATGCAGCTTGGCGAGGGCGATCTCGACCTGAAGCTGCTCAAGGTGGTGAAGGAGAGCGGCTACACCGGCCCGATCGGCATCCTTGGCCACACACAGGACGACGCCGAGGAACGGTTGCACGACAACCTCGATGGGTTTGATTGGCTGCTGCCGCAACTCGACGGCAAGCCCGCCGGACCGAAGCCGAAGATGAGGACGCCGATGCCGAACGCTCAAGCCCCCCCTCACCCTAGCCCTCTCCCCCCCAAGGCGGGGGGCGAGGGGACAAAGCCACTGGCCGACGGCAAGTTTGGGAAGGCTCTTGATGGACGCAGCGGCGGGGCACTCGTGAAGGGGCGCGATGAGTTCCGTCAGTTCCCGCTGACCGTGGAGTGCTGGACGAAGCTCGCTCACAAAGAGAGCTACAACATTCTGGTCGCTCACGAACTGAAGTCGTCCGGCACGCATTGGGAATTGTTTTCTATGCCCGGCGGCGCGTTCACGGCCTATCTGCCGGGCTTCGCGCCCGACCACTGCAATTCGACGGCGCTGATCTGCGACGACAAGTGGCATCACGTCGCGATGGTCCTCGAACTGGAACGAGTCCGCCTGTATGTCGATGGCAAGCAAGTCGCCGATCAGAAACACCATCGGTCGGCTCAAGCAACAGTCCCCGGCGACGTGGGCCTCGCGACTCTGGTTGAGCGAGCGATCGGATGCACCGGACTTGTCGATGAAGTCCGCATCTCGAAGGGCGTGCGCGAGATCAACGCCTCGCCCAACAAACCGTTCATCCCCGATGACGCGACGCTCGGTCTGTGGCATCTCGATGAGTTGCTCGAACAAAAGCGACTCGACGATGCCTCGAAGAACAAGAACGCGGCACTCTTGAGTGACGCGCGTGTGGCACACCCCGAGTCCTCGAAGGGCGCGGCTGGTGCCAACAAAATCGACGGCCACTGGGGGACGGAGGCCGTCGGCTTCAACTGGACCGAAGCTGATTCGCGAGACGACCGCTTCGGCCAGATGGACGTGGGGCCGTTCCTCAGCACGAGCCTTGGTCCGCCGCTCGCCCCCGCCGCGTGGCACGATCCCGTTTACAAGGCGATCGTCGTGCGAGTCGGCTCGAAGCGCCAAGCCTCGATCAGCTACGACACCGAACTGCTGCGAGCGACCGCCGGTTGGACCGGCTTCCTGCGCTTCGACCCCGCCCGCTTCGGCATCATCGGTGCCCCTCGCCCCGATGGCCCGATCACGTTTGTGACTCCCTCACTTCCCGGCTGGTCTCTCAAAGAAGAGTTCCCCAATTTCCGAGCCGACCACCGCTACGGCCCGCTGCCCAAAGAAGCCGCTCACTACGAGGGGCTGTACCGGCACGGACAACGTGTGGTGATCGAGTACACGGTGGGAGGCACGAAGAACCGACAACAAACAGGCGAGCCGGGTGCCGTCAGGCCCCGGGTTCTTGATTCACCAACCCGGGGCCTGACGGCACCCGGCTCGCCAAGAGATACGTTGGCAACGACAAAAAGCGGGACAAGAATCCTCGAAACGCCGTGGTTGGAGGAGACCGCTGACATCGCTGCCCTGACGCGGACGCTGCTCATCGAACCGGCAACAGTCGCATTGAAGATGCTCGTGGCGGACCCGAAGGCGCGAGTGAAACTACATGCGAGGTCGGAGAGTGCGTCGGTTGGTGCGGGGCATGGCGGCTGCTCGGTTCTGACCGTCGAACCGCATGACGAGCCGGTCACGATCAAATTGCTCATCGCCTCGCCCGACGTGAACGAAGCGGCCTTCGACAACCTCGTCGCCGCTTCGCCCGCGCCGGAGGATGTACTCGCCCTGACGAAGCCCGGCCCGACGATCTGGGGAGAGCCACTGGTAACGAAGGGCGAAGTGGTTGACGGTCGAGGGTTGATGGTTGATGTGCAGAGCAAGGGCGGACCCGGTTCGGCATCCAACGGCCAACCGACACCGCTTTCGTCTGACCCTCAATCCTCATCCCTCAACCTTCAACCCCCGCTCCCCTACGTCGTCGATACGATCACGCTGCCGTTTAAAAACCCGTTCAACTCGCTCCTCTTCTGCGGCGGCCACGACTTCCTCCCCGATGGCCGTGTATTCGTTTGCACGCTGCACGGCGATGTCTGGCTCGTCGATGGGATTGATGAAAAGCTGGAACGGATCACCTGGCGACGCTTTGCGACCGGGCTGTTCCAGCCGCTGGGCGTGAAAGTGCTTTCTTCTTCCGGTCACCTCTCCTCCCGCCTTGGGGGGGAGAGGGCTAGGGTGAGGGGGGGTGAACAACCAACGACGCCCGAACACACATCATCACCCCTCCCTAGCCCTCCCCATTCAGGGGAGGGAACAAAGGCGAATGCCCCCCTCTTCTTTCCCCTCGCCCCCGAAGACGGGGGCGAGGGGAAAGAAGAAGAGCCGACGGGAACGACAACTTCGTCACTCGATTCCGACATCTTCGTCATTGGTCGCGATCAGATCACGCGGCTGCACGATCTCAACAACGATGGCGAGGCCGACTACTACGAGAACTTCAACAACGATGCGCACGTGACGATGAACGGGCACGAGTACGTCGCATGCCTGGAAGCCGATCGCGCGGGGAACCTCTACTATGTCAAAGGGAACTGCAACTCGGCGACGCCTCACGATGGCAGCCTGCTGCGCGTGTCGGCCGATGGCTCGAAGCTGGATGTCTTCGCGACCGGCTTCCGCAACCCGAACGGTATGAGCATCGGTCCGAACGACGAGATCACCGTCGCGCCACAAGAGGGCGAGTGGACTCCCGCCTCGGCCGTGTTCGACGTGCGCGAGGGAGGCTTCTACGGCATGATGCAGTCTCACCACCAGGCGACTCCGCCGACCGACTTCATCCGCCCAATCTGCTGGTTCTCTCGCCGAGACGACAACAGTTGCGGTGGCCAGGTCTGGACCACCAGCGACCGTTTCGGCCCGCTCGGAAATCAATTGCTGCACCTGTCGTATGGACAGTGCAAGCTGAGGCTAGTGCTGAGGGAAGCAACCAAAGAGGAAACTGGCGAGCCGGGTGCCGTAAGGCCCCGGGTTCCCGTGCCTGAAGAACCCGGGGCCTTACGGCACCCGGCTCACCAAGATTCGTTGCGCCCCTTCAACGGCGGTTCCTTTGAACTGCCGCTGACATTCGCATCCGGCATCCATCGCGGGCGCATGAACCCAAAGGACGGCCAGCTTTACCTGACGGGCCTCAAAGGCTGGGTATCGAGCGCTGTGAATGACGGCTGCTTTCAGCGAGTCCGGTATGTCGGTGCGACTGGCCAGCCGCAGTCTGGAGTTCTCCCCTCGCCCCCGTCTTCGGGGGAGAGGGCAAGGGTGAGGGGGCCGAATGGCGAGATATCTTCCCCACGTGAACAGTCCCGTTCTTCAACGGCCTCCAAGCAACCGACTGCCGACTCACCCCCGAAAGCCCTCCTCACCCTAACCCTCTCCCCCGAAGACGGGGGCGAGGGGACAAGACGCGCGCCGACGAACGTCACTCAACCTTCAACCCTCAACTCTCAACCACTCCCCCTCGCGATGCAGACCTACAGCAACGGCGTCGCCCTGACGTTCTCCGGCCCACTCGATCGCGAGGCGACCGAAGACCCGAGCAACTACCGACTCGAAGCCTGGAACTACAAGTGGTCCGCCGAGTACGGCTCGCCCGAGTACAAGCCCTCCGCGCCGGGACAGGTCGGCCGCGACGAGATCGATCCCAAATCGGCCACGCTCCTCGAAGACAACCGCACCGTGTTCATCGAGCTACCTAACCTCAAGCCCGTCGATCAACTCGCGGTCAGCTACACGCTGCTGACTCCGGACAGCAAAGCCCTCGAACAAACGGTGACTCTGACGCTGAGCTCGATCCCCGACGAAGCATTTCCCGATAGCAAACTTCATCGTCGTCCACGTTTGCTCCCCAAGGGTGTTACGAGTGAATCCGAATTGGAGCCGGGCGTCGAGGTCACTGATTCGATTGGTAACACTCTACCACTGGGGCAGCGACGGATGATGGCATGGACATCCCAAGCAACCGTGAAATGGGACGTGAACTATGACTCGAGTGGGGTATGGTCGCCGATCAAAAAGCGGGCAAACGGCACGTATCCAGAGGGTGGTGCCGCCGAAGCCTACCGTCGCTCGACCCGAGAGCCGCTTCCACCCGGCAGCGCCAAAGTGATCGCCAAAGGCTTCCTTCGTATTCCGATCTCGGGCGAATACCGGTTCAGTTGTGAGACCGATGGCCAGGCATTTCTGACGATTGATGGCGAGTCATCCATCCTGACCGGCCATCCGATTGCAAGCCGTCTCCGGAAGGGACTGCACGCCATTGAAGTTCTGCACTACCAACACAAGCGTACCGGCTGGCTCCGGCTGATGTGGGAGAGTGATCGCTTTCCACGCGAAGCCGTGCCAGCAACGGCGTTGTTCCGATCAGAGCAACTTCGACTGGAGGGTTCGCAGACTCCTTCGCCGGAATACGTCCTTCCCTCGGACATGGGCCGCAGGCTCTACGCAACTCATCACTGCAACCGGTGCCACTTGGAACGCACACGCGAGCAAGACAGGACCAAACTCCCGGTTCGAGAAAAAGAGAAGTTGTTAGCCACGTCAAAGCTCGTTTCGGCCGCGATCGAAATAGATCAACGAATGCCCGAGCGTCGGCGACAGCCCCCCGATTTGATTGATGCTGGTCAGCGTCTGGAAGAGTCGTGGCTCCGTGCGTGGTTGCATGATCCGACTCGACTTCGAGATCATTCCACGATGCCAGCCATTCGGAGTTCAAACGACGAGCAACAACTGAGTGATTTGGTGGCCTTTCTGCGTTGGCCGCAAGTTCCACCGCCGAATCAACCACAGCATCCGCGTCAAGTGCGGCCCACTCCCCCTCTTGATCCACATCGCCCTGCTGTGAATGACACACATGATCGTGTGGAGCAGGGCGAGAAATTGTTTGAACGGCTCGGTTGCATCGCTTGCCATCGCTTCTCGGCTCCCGCAGAACAGAATCATTGGAATCGTGTTTCACTCCACTTTCTGAAATCCAAGTACCGCCCCGGCGGGCTGGAAGCATTCCTCACCGCACCTCAACAGCATCACGCAACCAGCTTGATGCCCGACTTTCACCTCACACCAGCGGAAGTCACCGCTTTGGCGGCCTACCTGCGCAGAGAGTCTCGGGGCGAGATCCCCGTCGTCCCGAATGCGCCAGTTGGAGACGCATGGCGCGGACGAATCGCATTTGAACAACTGGCATGTCAAAACTGCCACGCCATCAATCAAGGACAGAAGTTGTCCGAGGCTCGGCAGAACTCGGCGTTCATTGCCAGTCCGACTGGTGGGTGCCTCGATGAGCCACGTGACGAATCCAATGCCCCTCGATTTGCCTTCACTCCTGAAGAGCGTCACGCCTTGATCAGTTACTTGGAACGCACATCCCGAGGGCATGGCACACAGGTCGTCTACGTGCGATCCGATAGGACTGACGTTTCTCGCATGATGCACCAACTCCGCTGCAACGCCTGCCACGCGCGTGACGAGGCGCGATCGCTCTGGCCCGAGATTGTGGCCGAGGAGGGATCGGGGCGCGCGGTGGAGGCGGTTCCGCAACTGACGTGGGTTGGCGAGAAGCTGCAAGGGCCGTGGATCGAGAAGCTGCTGAAGGGGGAACTCGATGGCGAACGAACTCGTAGGATGGGCTTCCAGCCCGTCCGTTCCGCATTGCCAGAGGCCGACTCGTTGCCGAAAAGACCGGACGGGCTGGAAGCCCATCCTACGGGAGGGAATGCGAGTCATGGGAATGACTCGCCTACGAAGGCGCGTCCGTGGCTGACCGCTCGGATGCCGAGTTTTCCCGCCTACGCGAGCCTCATCGCGCATGGCATGGCGGCCGAGCATGGTGTGGCGTTTGAAGAGCCGCTGCCCGCCAAGCTTGATCCCAAACAGGTCGAGATCGGCCGCCGACTCACGTTGCGCGACGGAGGTCTCGACTGCCGGCAGTGTCATGGCGTCGGCAAGGAACAGCCGCGCGGAGACGCCTCGACGCAGATCGCCCTCGGCATCAACTTCGCCCTCGCGAGGGAACGTCTACGTCCCGAGTTCGCCCTGCGCCAGATGCTCGATCCCCCACGCTACGACATCGGGTCGAGAATGCCCCGCTTCGCTCCCGACCTCCGCACTACCGCCGCCAAACACATCGAAGGCGGCGACGCGCGGAAGCAGTTCGAGGCCCTGAAGCAGTTCCTCTGGTCGGTGAATCCCGAGGAATGAAACGTCGGGGGGGCATCGCTGAATTGGAACTCAACCTCGCGCGGTCCAAAGTGAGACATTTTTGCGGTTCGTCTACTGTAGGCCCGTCGCTCCGCCGACGGGTGTCTTGTCGGCGGAGCGACAAGACTACAGTAAGTTTCCACCAACTCCAAAACGTCTTACTTTGGGCCGCGCGAGGTATCAACAACGTGTCGTCCACGACGACCCGTCCAGAAAACGTGTCGCTGAAATCGAATTTTTGCGACACGTTTTCTGGACGGGTCGCTGACAACGACATAAGCTGGCCGCATGAAAAAAACTTCCAAAAGCCTTGCGGACAATCGAGTTGTCTGGCGTCCCGACTCGCCATTCAATGAACTTCCCCCATTGCCACCCGCATCAGAGCTGGAATCCAAGGCGATTCTGAAGCAGTGCATCCCGGCACGGGCGGCACTCGCCGAACTGAAGCAGGCTGCCGAGCGGATTCCCAATCCGGGAATGCTCATCAACACCATGCCGCTCTTGGAAGCACAAGCCAGTTCCGAGATCGAAAACATCGTCACCACGACGGATCGACTGTTCCAATATCGGGAAGAATCGGACGCCGCCGATCCCGCCACCAAGGAAGCCTTGCGCTACAGCAACTCGCTCCTCAAGGGATATCAGGAGCTGTCGCGACGCCCGTTGTGTACTCAAACCGCCGAGCAGGTCTGCACCATGATCACGGGTGTGGAGATGAAGGTTCGCTGCATACCGGGGACGGCACTGGCGAGAGACTCGGGCGAGATTGTCTATACCCCGCCCATCGGCGAAGACCTGCTGCGAAGTCTGCTCGCCAACTGGGAACGGTTCCTCCACGAGGAGCGCGATCTCGATCCACTCATCCGCATGGCGGTCGGTCACTATCAGTTCGAGGCAATTCATCCCTTCACAGATGGCAACGGACGAACGGGCCGAGTCCTCAATAGCCTATTCCTGATCCAAGAGAACTTGTTGACCCTGCCGATCCTGTACCTCAGCCGGTACATCATTCAGCATCGCGCCGATTATTACCGACTGTTGCTCAACGTCACTCGCGAGCAAGCGTGGGAAGAATGGGTGCTGTACATCCTGAAGGGAGTCGAAGAGACGGCGACGTGGACGACCGCGAAAATCGCGGCGATCCGAGATTTGTCGGCACACACGGTCGAGACAGTCCGGTCGCGTTTGCCCAAGACTTACAGTCAGGAATTGGTCAACCTCATTTTTGAACGCCCCTATTGCCGAATCCAAAACGTCGTCGATACCAAGATCGCAGAACGACAGGCAGCCTCGCGTTACCTGAAGCAACTCACCGAGATCGGCGTGCTGGAGGAGATGACCCTCGGCCGGGAAAAGCTCTTCCTGCATCCCAAGTTTCTGGCGCTGCTGGTTCGCGACGACAACGAGTTCGTGAAGTACGCCTGAACGGAACCAAGAGCGCTCATTCGATTGCGATGCAGCGTTCAAACACGAGAACCGGAATCCTTCCATGACGCCCTACAACCCTCATCAGTGGACGAGCCATCTCTTTGATGTCGAAGGCTCGATGGTGCGCGAGATATTGGGCCGCGTGATGACCTGTGTCATCTGGTCGGCGGTCGTCGTGGGGCTGTACCAGTATGGTCCCGATTGGTTCGACAAACTGGCGATTGCCGAGACGGCTCACGCCTTGATCGGGCCTTCGCTGGGCTTGCTGTTGGTCTTTCGGACCAATGCGTCTTACGACCGCTTTTGGGAGGGACGCAAACTCTGGGGCGGCATCGTGAATGAGTCGCGGAACCTCGGTCGTCAGTCGGCCACGTGGTTTGCCGCTGACGGGGAACTGGCTCGTCAAGTCCTTTGGTGGACGGTGGCCTATGCCCACAGCACGATGCACCGACTGCGCGGCATCGCCGACATCGGCCCCGCGCGTGAGCAGCTTCCCGTGGCCGACGTGGCCGATATCTTGCGTTCCGGTCACGTCCCGCTCGCCATCGCGCGGCGCATCACGGAACTGGTTGTCGCTGCACGAGACCGCCGACTCATTGATGGACATCAACTGCAAGCCCTCGATCAAAACGTGCAGCAGTTGATCGATTACTGCGGCGCATGCGAACGGATTCGCTCGACGCCACTCCCCTTCGCGTACGCCGTTCATCTGCGGCGTGCGTTGCTCGCCTATTGCTTCACGCTGCCGCTAGCCCTCGTCCAAAAGTACGGTTGGGAAACAGTGCCGGTCACGCTGCTGATTGCTTACGTCTTGTTCGGCATCGAGGAGATCGGCGTGGAGATTGAAGACCCCTTCGGCTCCGACGTGAACGATCTCCCCTTGGAAAACATTTGCACAGCAATCGAAGACAACCTGAGCGAGTTAGCCGACTCGGCGACCTGACTCAGACGCATTTTCTAATGCGAAGCGCGTTGCGCCTGCTCGCATTCTTGCGGGTTGTCGGACTTTCGCCGCTTGCCACTACGGGCAACAGTATTTTGTCCGGCGATGTCGTTGACTTCCGTTATCGGCCGTTAGTACGATCCCGCATCGTTTTTCCCGATAGTGTGGTCCCGGTCATATCTGGCAGTCAGATACTAAGCGTGCAATGAACCTCCGCGATTTCGATCTCTTTTGTGAAGTGGCGCACTTGGGGAGTTTCTCCAAGGCGGCCAAGGCGCATGGCATGTCGCAACCTGCCGCCAGTGAGATTGTGAAGTCGATCGAGGAACATTTGGGATGCGAGCTGCTCAATCGAGCCGTTCGGCCGCTGGAGCTGACTCCCGAGGGACACATCTACTACGACGGCTGCCGTCAGCTTTTGGATGAGTACCGGCGGCTGGAAGACCGCGTGTTGCAACGACGGGACAAAGTTGTCGGGCCGGTACGAGTCGGCGCGATTTACTCGGTTGGTCTCTTGCAGATGGATGGTTATGTCCGTGAGTTCGAGCGGTTGTACCCTGACGCGGCCCTTGATCTTCAGTATTTGCATCCCGAAGAGGTGTTGACGCGCGTTGTCAGCGAAGAGGTTGATCTCGGGTTGCTGTCGTTCCCGCCGAAGCGGTCGGACTTGAACTGCATTCCGTGGCAGGACCAGCCGATTGTCGTGGTCGTTCCGCCGTCGCATCCGCTCGCCAAACGAGACTGGGTGCGAGTCGAAGAACTTGAGGGAGAGAACCTCGTCGGGTTCACGACCGACTTGCAGATGAGGACCGAAACCGATCGCTGGCTCAAGCAGGCGAAGGTTCACGTCAGCGTGGTCCATGCGTTTGACAACATCGAGAACATCAAGCGCGCGGTCGAAGTCGGTTCTGGAATCGCACTCCTGCCCGTCCCGACCGTTCGCCGTGAGGCGGAGCTGGGTTCGCTGGTGGCCATCCCGCTGGAAAACGTCACGTGGTTCCGACGACTCGCCATCATTCATAAGCGGACAAAGCCATTCACCACGGCGATCAGCCGCTTTCTCGAACTGCTGCAACAAGACCCGGAGACGTTCTCCGGCCCCGGCCAATCGCACGACGCGGCCGGTTCCGTCACCTCGGCCACGGATGCCAAACTGCAACCGGCTGGGCCTCGGTGAAGGATGTTGCTGCTCGCTTTGTCGCCTCGGCTTTGTCCCCTCGCCCCGGCTCTGCGGGGAGAGGGCTAGGGTGAGGGGTCTTCTGGCTTTCAACTCAGGTCCAAGTGATGAAGCGGCATCGACCGATACCGTGATGACCATTCCAAATTCCTGTTTGTCAGAACCAAACTAACCGCCATCGGGAATGTATTTAGCCAGTCTCGCTCAACGACATCGCAACGCTAATTGCGGCGAGACGTGAACACGAAGAAGAACCCCTCACCCTAACCCTCTCCCCACAAAGCTGGAGCGAGGGGACAAGGCCAAGACGAAGAGAAGACAGCAGACATGACCAACCCAAACGCCATCACACCGCCCTTCACTCGCAACCCCGAACTGTTTCGCTGACCGTAGGTCGCACCAAAGTAGCCTTCATCGCTCCGCGTGAAGATGGCCGAGTGCTATCGGACGCGGAAGGATCGAACGGCACGCAACTCGCAAACGGCTTTCTTCACGCGGAGCGATGAAGGCTACATGAATACAGAAACCAAAGCGGCGATGAATCGCCGCAGTCCAAATGAATGAGACGACCGCCATGACCGAATGTCGACAGACCGAACCGCTGTTCACCCGCCATCCCGAACTGTTTCATTCCGACGGGACGCCGAAGGCTCAGGGGTTGTATGACCCGGCCAACGAGCATGACTCGTGCGGCGTCGGGTTTGTCGCGCACATCAAGGGGCAGAAGTCGCGGCAGATCGTCGATGACGCGCTGCGGATGCTGAAGCACATGGCGCATCGAGGTGCCTGCGGTTGCGAGACCAACACCGGCGACGGAGCCGGGATTTTGACGGCCATTCCGCATGACTTCCTCGCGAAAGTTGTGAAGCAAGATCTCAACATCGCGCTTCCGGCAATGGGCAGTTACGGCGTGGGACTCGTCTTCCTCCCGGTCGATCCCGAGCAGCGCATGATCGCCAAGCAGACCGTTGAGAAACTGATCGTCGAGCAGGGGCAGACGCTGCTCGGTTGGCGGCATGTCCCGACCGATCCCGATGGCGCCGACATCGGCCCCTCCGCGCGCGCCGCCTCGCCCACGTTCGAGCAACTCTTCGTCGCGTCCAAGCCCGGCCTGACGCAGGATGAGTTCGAGCGGCAACTGTTCATCATTCGCAAGCGAGCCAGCCACGCCATCCGCGAGGGGAAGCTCTCGCAGGCGTTGCAGTTCTATGCCTGTTCGCTCTCCTCGAAGATCCTGATTTACAAGGGAATGCTCACGTCCGACCAGGTGCAGCCGTTCTTCAACGACCTGCAAGACCCGGACTACACGTCGCACCTCGCAATGGTTCACAGCCGCTTCTCGACGAACACGTTTCCCAGTTGGGATCGTGCTCATCCGCAGCGCTACATCGCTCACAACGGTGAGATCAACACGGTGCGCGGCAACGCCAACTGGATGGTCGCGCGGCAGGGCATGATGCAGAGCAGCCTCTTCGGCGATGACCTGAAGAAGCTGTTCCCGATCGTCGAGCCGCATTGCTCGGACTCGGGCAACTTCGACAACGCGCTGGAACTGCTCGTGGCCGCCGGACGCAGCCTGCCCGAAGCTGTGATGATGATGGTCCCGGAAGCGTGGCAGAACCACGATTCGATGTCCGAAGACAAGCGCGCCTTCTACGAATATCACTCGGCCCTGCAAGAGCCGTGGGACGGCCCGGCGTCGATCTCGTTTACTGATGGCACCGTGATTGGTGCGACTCTCGACCGCAACGGCCTGCGACCAAGTCGCTACTACGTCACCAAGGACGACCGCGTCATCATGGCCAGCGAAGTCGGCGTCCTCGACATCGACCCGGCTAATGTGAAGCTGAAGGGCCGCCTGCAGCCGGGCAAGATGTTCCTCGTGGACTTCAAGCAGGGTCGCCTGATCCCCGACGAAGAACTCAAAAAAGACTTCGCCAATCGCCGCCCCTACAAGCAGTGGTTGCAGAATCAGCGGCTGTTGTTGAACGAGCTGCCCGCCGTCGGTGCGCCCGAACGGATGATCGGTGACGAACTGCTCCAGCACATGCAGTCGTTTGGGTACACGACCGAAACACTGCAATTCATGCTCGTCCCGATGATCACGACGAAGAAGGATCCGATCGGCTCGATGGGCGACGACACGGCGCTGGCGTGCCTCAGCGATCAGGCTCGCCCGCTCTTCGACTACTTCAAGCAGCTCTTCGCCCAAGTGACCAACCCCGCCATCGACAGCACGCGGGAAGAGGTCATCATGTCGCTGGAATGCTACATCGGTCCCGAGGGCAACCTGTTGGACTCGACCGAGGCGCAGTGCCATCGACTGGCCGTGCCGCATCCGATCCTGACCAATGAAGAACTGGCCACGATCAAGTATCTCGACCATCGCGGCTGGAAGACGAAGACCGTCGATATCACGTACCCGAAGTCACAAGGTGCGGCAGGGCTGAAGTGGGCGCTCGACCGCATTTGTGGTGAGGTCCGTCAGGCGATCGCCAGCGGGTTTAGCCTGGTCATTCTGTCGGATCGACTGGCCAGCGCGAGCCGTCTCCCGGTGAGTGCCCTGCTCGCGACGGGTGCCGTCCATCATCATCTCGTTCACAACGAAGAGCGGACTCGGATCGGCATCGTCGTCGAAACGGGTGAGGCTCGCGAAGTCCATCACTTCTGTCTTCTGGCGGGCTACGGCGCGGACGCCGTCAACCCGTACATGGCGTTTGAAGCCCTGTGGCAACTCAAGGACGATGGGGAACTCGGCGGCGATTGGACTCACGATCAGATCACCGCCGCGTACCGCAAGGCGACCAAGCAGGGCATCCTCAAGGTGATGGCCAAGATGGGCATCTCGACGCTTCAAAGCTACAAGGGTGCCCAAATTTTCGAGGCCGTCGGACTCAGCGACGAAGTCATCAGCAAGTGCTTCCGAGGGACGGCCAGCCGCATCAGTGGCGTTGGCTTCGACATCCTCGGTGAAGAGGCGATCCGTCGTCACGAGTTGGGCTATCCCACACGCGACAACAACAACCTGCCGGTCCTGCCCAACATGGGCCTGTTCGCGTGGCGATCCACCGGCGAGAAACACGCCTGGAATCCGCACAACATCGCCAACATTCAGAAGGCCGCGCGACAGGGAGACCAGCAGGCGTATCGCGACTTCGCCAAGATGGTCAACGAGCAGACGGTCCGCGAATGTCATCTGCGAGGCATGTTGAAGTTCAAAGCCGGACAGACCGCCGTGCCGCTCGAAGAGGTCGATTCGGCGAGCGCGATCCTCAAGCGATTCTGCACGGGCGCGATGAGCTACGGTTCGATCTCGGCCGAAGCGCACGAGACACTGGCCATCGCGATGAACCGCATCGGCGGCAAGAGCAACACGGGCGAAGGTGGCGAGGATTACAAACGCTTCCAGCCGGAATCGAACGGCGACTCGAAGCGATCGGCCATCAAGCAGGTCGCGTCGGGACGGTTCGGTGTGACGAGCTACTACCTCACGAACGCCGATGAACTTCAGATCAAGATTTCGCAGGGAGCCAAGCCGGGTGAAGGGGGCGAACTGCCCGGTCACAAGGTCGACAAGATTATCGCCGCGACGCGCCATTCGACTCCCGGCGTGGGCCTCATTAGTCCGCCGCCGCATCACGACATCTATTCCATCGAAGACCTGTCGCAACTGATCTTCGACCTGAAGAACTCGAACCCGTCCGCGCGCGTCAGTGTGAAGCTGGTCTCCGAGGTTGGAGTCGGTACGGTCGCGGCCGGTGTGGCGAAGGGTCACGCCGACAAGATCCTCATTTCGGGAGACTCGGGCGGAACCGGGGCCTCACCGCTGACGAGCATCAAGCACGCCGGGATGCCGTGGGAACTGGGCATCGCCGAGACTCATCAAACGCTCGTGCTGAACGACCTGCGCAGTCGAGTCCGCCTCGAAACGGACGGGCAACTCAAGACGGGCCGCGATGTCGTAATCGCCTGTCTGCTGGGAGCCGAAGAGTTCGGGTTTGCCACCGCGCCGCTCATCACGCTCGGCTGCATCATGATGAGGAAGTGTCATCTCAACACCTGCCCGGTCGGCATCGCCACGCAAGACCCCGCGCTGCGAAAAATGTTCACCGGCAAGCCGGAACACGTCATCAACTACCTCTTCATGGTGGCCGAAGAAACGCGCGAGATCATGGCATCGCTCGGCTTCCGCACGATCAATGAGATGGTCGGACACAGCGAAGTGCTGGAGTACGACAGCTCGATCACGCACTGGAAGCTGAAGCATCTCGACCTGTCGAAGATTCTGACGCCCGCCACGAAGCCTCACGCCGACGTGGGGACGTACTGCACGAAGGCTCAGGAACACGGCATCGAGTACCAGCTCGACAACGAACTGATCCGCGAAGCTCAGGATGCGATTCAAAACAAGCAGCCCGTCACGCTGAACATTGAAGTGCAAAACATCGACCGCGCCTTGGGGACGATCCTCAGCCACGAGGTCAGCAAGAAGTGGGGCGAACACGGCCTGCCCGACGGCACGATCCACATCCGCTGCAAAGGTTCGGCCGGACAGAGCCTCGGCGCGTGGCTCGCACCGGGGATCACGATTGAAGTCGAAGGGGACGCCAACGATTACGTCGGCAAGGGCCTGTCGGGCGGACGGATCATCGTCTATCCCCCGGCCGCTTCCACCTTCGCCGCTGAAGACAACATCCTGATCGGCAACGTCGCGCTGTACGGAGCCACCGAGGGAGAAGCCTTCTTCCGTGGCCGCGCCGCCGAACGTTTCTGCGTCCGAAACTCGGGAGCCTCGTGCGTGGTGGAAGGTGTCGGCGACCACGGCCTCGAATACATGACTGGCGGCTGCGCGGTGATCCTCGGACCAACGGGTCGCAACTTCGCCGCAGGCATGTCCGGCGGCACGGCCTACGTCTACGACAACCACGACGCACTGCTCGGCAACTGCAACCTCGAAATGGTCGAACTCGAAGCCGTCACCGACCCGGATGACATCGCCACCCTGAAAGAGCTCCTCACCAAACACCACACCCACACCAAGTCCACCGTCGCCAAAACCCTCCTCGACAACTGGACCACCAACCTGAGCAAGTTCAAGAAAGTCATGCCCATCGACTACAAGCGCGCCCTAGCCGATCAGAAGAAGGAGTTGGTGAAGGCGTAGGAATGGAACCACGGAAGTCACGGAAAAACACGGAAGAAGAACAAAGGAATTTGGGAAGGCAGTCAGCCTAAACTCCCATAGTCTCCTTCGATTTCGATCGTCAGTGTCATTTGTTTTGAATCTACTTTCAGTCTTTCTTTCCGTGCCATTCCGTGTTTTCCGTGGTTCCCTCCTGCTGAGGTCTCGTCATGTCCCTGCTGCTCGAACAAGAAAGCAATCTCGTCCTCGGGGCCTGTTTTGAAGTCTTCAAAGACAAGGGAGCGGGCTACCTCGAATCGGTTTATCACGACTGCCTGAAGATCGAGCTTGGATTGCGCGGCATCCCGTTCTTGAGCAAGGAAAAGTTGCCACTCAGCTACAAGGGAGTGAAGCTCGATTCGACGTTTGAGCCGGACTTCATTTGCTTCAACAAAATCATTCTGGAAATCAAAGCCATCACAAAACAGGAAGACATTCATCGAGCCAAGGTACTTCACTACCTCCATTCGAGTGGCTGCCGCGTCGGCTATCTCATCAACTTTCACAGTCATCCGAAATTGCAATTTGAACGATACGTTCTCTAACTGAAGAGCCTCAATTAGAACCACGGAAAACACGGAAGATCGCGGAACATGCAGCACTGCGGCAAGTCGGTGCGAAGAAGACTGTTGACTTCGCAGTTTTCGACTTGTTCGAACAAAGCCATTTCTCGTCCAAACCCATCCAAGTTTTCCGTGGTGCATCGTCCTGCCTGATTTTCCTTCCGTGCCATTCCGTGTTTTCCGTGGTGGCAGTGTTTTCAAGATTGGTCGCGAGCAATGGGTAAGCCAACCGGTTTCAAAGAGTTTCAGCGTCAGGTTCCGAATGAGCGGGATGCCACACTGCGCATTCTCGATTGGAACGAGTTCCATGAGCACATGCCTGAGAAGGAGTTGAAGACTCAGGGGGCGCGGTGCATGGATTGCGGGGTGCCGTTCTGTCACACCGGCTCGCTGATGGCGGGCATGGCGGCGGGATGTCCGGTCAACAACCTGATTCCCGAGTGGAACGATCTCGTCTATCGCGGCCACTGGCGCGAGGCACTCGATCGGCTCCACAAAACGAACAACTTCCCCGAGTTCACCGGGCGAGTCTGCCCCGCGCCGTGTGAAGGTTCGTGCGTGCTTGGCATCACGAATCCCGCAGTCACGATCAAGAACATCGAGTGTTCGATCATCGACCACGGCTTCGAGCAGGGTTGGGTGTTGCCCAATCCTCCGAAGAACCGGACCAACAAGCGAGTCGCCATCGTGGGCAGCGGTCCCGCCGGGCTGGCGGCGGCGGCGCAACTCAACAGCGTCGGCCATGAAGTCACCGTCTTCGAGCGGGCCGACCGCGTGGGTGGGTTGCTGATGTACGGCATCCCCAACATGAAGCTCGAAAAGCACCTCGTCCAGCGCCGCGTGGACCTGCTCGCGACCGAGGGCGTCATCTTCCGAACCGGCACCGAAATCGGACGCGACATCAGCCCGATGGACCTGCGCGAACAGTTTGACTCAATCGTGCTCTGCACCGGTGCGACGAAGCCGCGCGATCTGCCGATCCCCGGACGGCAACTCAAGGGGATTCACATGGCGATGGAGTTCCTGCACGGGAACACCAAGAGTTTGCTCGATTCGCAGTTGTCCGACGGCAAGTACATCAATGCGAGGGACAAGCACATCGTCGTCATCGGCGGCGGCGACACCGGCAACGACTGCATCGGCACGTCGATGCGTCACGGCTGCAAGGGCCTCATCAATCTGGAGATCGTCCCGATCTCGCCGAACGAGCGAGCGGCCAACAACCCGTGGCCTCAATGGCCTCGCATCTTCCGCGTCGATTACGGACATGCCGAGGTCGCTGCCGTCTTCGGTGAAGACCCGCGCCTCTTCAGCACGACCACCGTGGAATTCCTCGGCAACGACAAGGGCGAGGTCCGCGCCCTGAAGATCGCCAAAGCCGAAGCAGCTCCGCCGTTCAAGGTTGTCCCCGGCACCGAGCAGGAAATCCCGGCCGATCTCGTCTTCCTCGCCCTCGGGTTCCTCGGCCCCGAATCCCCGGTGGCCGAACAACTCGGCGTGAAGCTCGACGCGCGAACCAACTACGAAGCGACTCACGGTTCATTCAACACGAATGTCCCCGGAGTCTTCTCCGCCGGCGACTGCCGGCGCGGCCAAAGCCTGATCGTCTGGGCCATCAACGAAGGCCGAGCCGCCGCCCGCGAATGCGACAAGTACTTGATGGGCAAGAGCGACTTGCCATAATCGCGACCAAAGGAGCTATGCCATGACCACCGCGACACGAATTACGACGAAAGACTTGCTGATCGAGTTCGCGAGTGAGCTTGCCGACGATGTGACACTCGCGGAGGCTCTTGAGGAATTGCAGATTCTCGCGGCACTGACGGAGGCTCAGTCGGACTCGGCCGCCGGACGCGTCATCACGCACGAGGAAGCAAGTCGGCGGATGGAATCATGGATTACGAAGTAGCGTGGCTCGAACGATCGCTGAGCGACCTCGAAGCGATCTATGACTACATCGCCGTCGATAATCCGACAGCCGCAGCGAAGTTGATTCGTGGGGTTCGTGCGCAAGCAGAACTGCTTCGCGGCGTCCCCAGAATGGGGCCGCGATACCGATGCCGATTGACTGGCGATATTCGCCAAACCGTGTTTGGCAACTACCGCATTTTCTATCAGGTCTTTGAAGCCGAGCGGCGCGTCGAAATCATGAGTGTCTGGCACGGCGCACGACAAGAACCGGAACTTTGAACAATGCGTATCGCCCTCGGTTGTGATCATGGTGGGTTTCCGCTCAAGCAGCGGATTGCATCTGTCGTGCAGGCGGCGGGGCATGAGGTTGTGGATTGTGGGACCGACTCGAATTGTTCGGTCGATTACCCTGACTTCGCTCGCAAAGTTGGGGAGACGATTCTCGTCGGGAAGGCGGAGCGTGGCATCCTGTTGTGCGGGAGTGGTGTCGGGATCAGCGTGGCGGCGAACAAGATTCCGGGTATCCGGGCGGGAGTCTGCCACGACATCTATTCGGCTCATCAGGGTGTCGAGCACGACGACATGAACGTCCTCTGTCTCGGAGCACGCATTATCGGCGATGAGGTTGCCGTCGAACTGGTCCGCGCGTTTGTGAACGCTCAGTTCACGAACGAAGAGCGGCATCTGCGGCGACTCAACAAGCTACTCGACATCGAACGCGACGCCCTCGCCGGGAAGTTCGCAGTTCGTGGTGAGTGATCTTTTGAAATGATCGAGCGTTCGCCGACGGCGTCACTTCCGGAAACTCGCGTTTGAGGAGAGCTGCCGTGGAAACAGAGCGTCGTTGGTCTTTGCCTCGAATCATTATGACCATCGCCGTACTCGGCTTCGTTGTTTGGCGTTTGGCGTTGTTCTTTGTCGGCGACCAGTTGGAGATTGCGCCGGAGACCACGTTCGTCAACGGGCCGCTAACTGCGGATGGTCTCATCGACTACGAGACGGCTCTGCACGAACGGCTCTCCGACGAGATCACATCTGACAACAACGCCGCCGTGTTGATCGACCGTGCGTTTGGTCCAAAGGTCATCTCACTGCCGCTGCGAACGCGGTATTTCATGCGATTGGGAATCGCACCGCTTGCCGAACAGGCCGATTATGTTGTGACACAGGAGGCATTCACGCAGCAGAAGCTCGATGGAGTTCCCGATCGCACTGAACGACAAGCGGCGATCTTCGAGGAACTGGGACGAGCACAACAGCGACCGTGGACAAGGGTTGAATGTCCGTTGGCTGCCGAGTGGCTGGCTGCGAACGAGCAGCCGTTGGAGTTGATCGAGGAAGCGACGAAACGGCCGCGTTATTACTCGCCGCTCGTCACAGAGGGACTTCTGATTGAGGGCGCGTCAAACATTCAGAACTCGCGCGAAGCGGCCCGGCTGCTCGTCACCCGCGCGATGTTTCGTTTGGATGACGAAGATGTTGCCGGAGCATGGTCTGACCTGTTGGCTTGCCACCGATTGGCTCGATTGATCGGACAGAGACCACAATCAAACATCCAGTCTCTCGTCGCGGTGGCCGTCGATGCCGTCGCCACTGCCGGAGATGCTGCTCTAATCGCGCACGGCCTGTCGGCGGAACAGGCTCGACAATGTTTGGTGGACCACACCGCATTGGCCGCTTGCATCCCCATCGCCGACGCAGTTCATCTCGGCGAACGACTTGTCTCCTTGGACTCGACGCAATACGCGTCGGGCCTTTCTGGATCCGACATCAATGTGATGCTGCGTCGCGTGAACCGAATGTTTGACGGCATGATTGCAGCGATGAAACTGAAGGATGCTCAGAAACGACGTGATGCGCTCGCCAAGGTGAATTTGGACCTCGATCGACGAATGAAAGACGCTCAACACCCCGTTCGATTGGTGACGAGTTACTTTTCACGCAAGGCACGCAGCAACTCGGTGAGCGACATCATGGACGCGCTAATGGAACCTGCATTCACCCAAGCCCAAACCTCCGACGACCGAACCCGTATCAAAAGCGATCTCGTTCGCGTCGGCTTCGCCCTCGCGGCGTACCGGGCGGAGCAGGGAAACTATCCGATGGCACTGGACGTTCTCGTTCCGAAGTATCTCAGCGCGCTGCCGCCAGACCGGATGAACGATCTGCCACTGCGATACGTCGCGCGTGAGAACGGCTTCTCGCTTTACAGTGTCGGCCCGAATGGTCGAGATGACGGCGGCTCAATGACTGGGCTGCGGGGAGACGATGACATTCCGTTCGATGTTCCGCGGCCATGAAGTTCCAGGCTAGCTGATGGAAGAATCCGAGGCCTCTCGACACCCGGCTCATCTCGCTCTTCAGATTGAACGCGGTTGGCAACGGTTGCGGTCGGCCGATATAGTTCGGCGGGCCAATGAGTCGAGGCCAACACACTCGATATCTCTGATCTTGAAATGCGGGGAGCAGTACTTTGAGCGATAGCATTCACGACGAATTGGAAGGTTCGGGTTCGTCCTTCAAGATGGGGGCGTTGGCTGGTCCCAATGTCCTCAAGGTTTACCAGACGGGCGAGTTGACCGTGGTGGGGTTTGGGGGGCAGGACGTTCCCGACGAAGTCTGTATCGCCGAGTACCGTCAGCAATTGCTGGACCTCATCGCTCAGCACGGAGTGAAGACGATGGCCTTCGATTTGAGCGGCGTGCAACTCGTGCCGAGCGGAATGTTGGGCGTGCTTTCGACGATTGCGAAGCGAGTCGAGAAGGTCGAGATTTTCAATCCTTCTGTGGACGTTCGGGAAGTGTTGCGCATGACGAAGCTCGAACGATTGTTCGACATCAAGGAAGTTCAGGTCTGAGGTCTGTTTCTGCCAACGGATGTCGCAATTTGCTCGTACCTGAGCCTCTCTGCCACCGAGATTCTCAGCCAACCGAGTTGCTGAACCTCAATGTGTGACGGCGTGAGAACATCAGGATGATGATCTCAAGTCGGCACTCCTGAATTCCATTCGTTGTTGAATGAGCTTGATCGCGATGCCGTTTTCCAGTCTGCAAAATTTCCAGAGCTTTCTGACGCGATCCAAGCTGATCGAAGCGGCTCAATTGCAGGAATGCGTGGCACGCATTCAAGCCAATGGTCCGAGTATCGACGCGTTGCTGCGTGAGATCGAGCAGCGGCATTACCTGACGCCGTACCAAATTTCCAAGCTCAGCAAGCGGGAGACAGAGGGTTTGCGGCTGGGGCCGTACAAGCTGCTGTACCGCAATGCCTCCGGTAGCTTTGCTCGCGTCTTTCGCGGCTGCTCGGTCGAGGACGGTCGCATGGTGGGAATCAAGGTTTTGCGGCAGCGTTGGGCGGACGACCCGCGCACGGTGAACCTGTTCCGTCGCGAAGGGGAACTCGGCAAACGACTGAAGCACAAGAACATCGTCCCGATTTATGAGGTCGGCAGTGACGGTGGCCAGCATTACCTCTCGATGGAGTTCATTGAGGGAGGCAACTTCCGTGAGCTACTGAAGAGTCGTCATAAGTTCTCGGTGGCCGAGGCATCCAAGTACGCGCTCGACATCGCCGAGGGACTGGAGTACGCGTTGTCACTCGGGCTGACGCATCGCGATCTCAAGCTGACCAACGTGTTGCTCAGCGCACAGGGAGTGGCGAAGCTGGTCGATTTCGGATTGGCGGGTCAGGACGCGGGACTCTCCACGATGGAAGAGGAAGTCGATCGCGCGGTCGAGTACGCGACGTTGGAACGTAGTACGAACGCGCCGAACAACGATCCTCGCAGCGACCTCTATTTTCTCGGTGCCATGTACTACGAACTGTTGACGGGAGTTGCACCTTACCCGCCGTCGAAGAGTCGGGAAGATCGGAAGCAGCCGAGTCGTTACCGCAACATTCGACCGATTCGGCAGGTCGATCCGACTGTTCCGCCCGCAGTCATGGCGATCATCGACCAGTTGCTGCAAATCAATCCCAACGAGCGGTATCAGTCGCCGACCGAGGTCATTCGCGATTTGCAGACGATCGTCGGTGCGAGGACCGACGCGAGTGGCTCGCGTGGTGAATCGACGGAGGAGGGATCCTCGCCCACGGGGTTTCTGGAGGCCGCACCCACTTCCGATATGGAGTTGCCCGCCGCGACAGTGAAGGACCAGCAACCGACCGTGTTGTGCGTCGAGAACCGGACTCAACAACAAGACTCACTGCGCGAGTATTTCACCAAGCACGGCTACCGCGTCCTCCTGTTGCGTGACGTGCAACGCGCGATGACACGGATCATGTCCGATCCTCCACAGGGCCTCATCCTGATGGCCGAGTCATTGGGCGACGGCGACGAAGCCTCACACGCCTATGAAAAAATCGCCGCCAGTTGCCGCAAATCGAAGACGCCGATCGTCCTCGTGCTGTCCAAGAAGCATCGAGCTTTGAAGGACCGATTCGCGGACACAGCCATGTCGCGCGTGCTGACTGACAAGCACGTCACGCTGCGTGCAATTCGCCAAGCTCTCGAAGGCCTGCGGTCTGCAGCCGAAGCGTGATTGGGTTCGGGCAGGCTCCCCGTTTCGTCTGCGTGCTGTCGCTCATCCGTTCAGGAGTCGTTCGATGAGTCAGACGCTGAGCACGCCACTGTCGCAGGTGGACTCTTCTGAGCCGAACTGTGCTGCGAGAAAGACCGTTGGTCTGGTCTTCACGCGCGAAGAACTGCGCGAAGTCGATCGTCGAGCAATCACCGAGTACGGACTGCCAGGGCTGGTTCTCATGGAGAACGCCGGTCGTAATGCGGCTAGTTTGTTGCGAGACCTCGGGGTGCGTGGTCCGGTGGCAATTTGTTGTGGCAAGGGGAACAACGCGGGCGACGGTTTTGCCATGGCGCGGCATCTCGAAAATGCGGGCCTCGACGTGCGCGTGTTGCTCACGACTCCCACCAGCGCGGTTCGTGGAGATGCCGCCGTCGAATTGCAGGTGCTGCGACGGGCGGGGACTCCCGTTATGGAAGCCGCATCCGATCTCGCGTCGGACCTTGCGACCGCATGGCGCGACGAACTGGCGCGAGCCGATTGGATCGTCGATGCCCTACTCGGCACGGGGGCTCAAGGAGCGGTGCGTGAACCGTTCGTCAGTGCAATCGCTGTCATCAACGCGGCGCGACGGAAGGTTCTCGCCGTCGATCTGCCCTCGGGATTGAATTGCGACACCGGTGAGGGCCATCGCGATTGCGTGCGTGCGACTCACACCGCGACGTTTGTGGCGCGAAAGCTCTGTTTCGATCTGAGTGAAGTCGCCGAAATCACCGGCCCGGTCCACGTCCTCGACATTGGAGTCCCTCGCACTATGCTGCTCAACATTCATCAGATCAGGACGACCGTTGCGCAGACGAACCACTGAAACAGAATTACCAATCCGAAGTGTGAGCGTGGGAGCCTGAAGCATGACAACGCATCTCACGATTCTTGGTGGCGGCGCGATGGCGACGGCGTGTGCCGTGTTGCTAGCGGAACAGTCTGAGCAATACATCACGATCTGGGCGAGGTCGCCCGAGTACGCCGAGCAAATCCAGCGCGATCGCGAAAACAAGCGACTCCTACCCGGTGTATTTCTACCGGACAATGTGCAGGTCACGGCCGACATTGCCCACGCGGTCTCTGCCGCCGAGTACCTCGTCGCCGCCGTGCCGACCCAATTTTTGCGAGCCAGCCTGCACGCCGTTCGCCCGCATCTTGTTCGCCCGTTGCCGGTCATCAGCGTCATCAAAGGGATCGAGAACGGAACCTTTCTGAGGCCGAGTGAGATCATTGGCGAAGTCCTCGGCAGTCGCGCGGTCGTCTCGCTCAGTGGTCCGAGTCATGCGGAAGAAATCGGCCGCAGACTCCCCGCCACGTTGGTCGCCGCGAGCAGTGATCTCAGTCTGGCCCGGCAAGCTCAGAAGATGTTCAACACGCAGCGCTTTCGGGTCTACACGAACTTGGACTTGGTCGGAGTCGAGTTGGCGGGAGCCTTGAAGAACGTGATCGCCATCGCGGCGGGAATCTCGGACGGACTCGGTTATGGCGACAACGCCAAGTCTGCATTGCTCACGCGCGGGTTGGTCGAAATGACGCGCTTCGGTCAACGCTTCGGTGCGGAGGGGGCGACGTTCGCGGGCCTTGCGGGGATGGGCGATCTCATCACGACCTGCATCAGCCCCTATGGTCGCAATCGGCACGTCGGCCAGCGCCTCGGACAGGGTGAGACCATCACACAAATCCTCGCGACGATGACCTCCGTTGCAGAAGGGGTGACGACGGCCAAGAGCGTCTACGAAATTGCCGAGCAGAAAGGGATCGACATGCCGATCATGGCCGAGGTCTATCGAGTCCTCTATGAATCAAAGTCCCCCGCCGACGCGACGAACTCACTGATGCTACGACCGCTGCGGGCGGAGTGACGTGACGACAATGCGTAAACGGTAACAATGGAGACTCTCTCTATGAGAGACTCCTCAAGTCTATGCTGCTCACATTCGCGACCTTCTCAACCCAACTTCGGTTCGCGAACTTTCCGTCAGTCATTTACAATATGAACTGGAACGGAAACAGCAGCCACATCGCCACCGCTAATGGAAAAGGATAAGTCTGCGGATAAGTTGGCCAATCGAGTATCTTGCCGCACTTCGATTGTACAACGATACGTTTTCTGGCTGGGATTGCTAACGTCTGCCATCTCGACAAGATGGATCCATTCGGGCCAGTTTTTATCTGGAGTGCATTCCCATTCCGCTGCCTCCGAAGTAATTAATATCTGACGTTTGAGTGGCAACGATTTGGCAGAGACATTGATAACCGATGGAATCGTGCGAATTGTTGACCGTGACTCGATGAAAACCCGAAACGAACGAGCATCCGTCACCGGGGGATCAAATAACGGATTCACTGTGACAACTTGCACAGATTCCTTTAATTCGGATTCTCCTTCGACATGCACCACGTAACGCCGCTCAACCAGTTCGGTCGCATATTCGCGTTCCGCGGGTAATTCCGGTATTTCTAGGCGACAGAATGGCGAGTCGGCGCGAAATCCTCGTAGCCAAGAGCGTGACCCTTTTTTCTCCCAAGTCAAAACAACAAACGTCTTTTTATCGCCATTTTTAACCCGAGGCTGTAAACGCACATCATCAATCGGATAAAGCAGCCTAGGCACTGGCCACGGTTTGCCGTGCAGTATTAATTTAGTTTCCAGCGGAATGACTGACGGGTTCGATGTATATATTTTCACTCGCAAGACTTGTTTGCCGTAGTCCGGTAGGCGGACGCGAATCCGGATTTCAGCCGCGTCTCCTGTTCCCGTCGGTGTTTGTGGCGCAGCTTCTACGACGGCACATCCGCAACCAGTACTAACCCCCACGATGGAAGCCGGAGCCTTGCCGACATTCCTAACCCGAATAACGACTTTTTGTGATGAAGTTTTCTCGTCATCAGTAATCGAGAGTTCTGTATCGGGAGTTTCAACGATCCATTGCTGACCGGCGCTCGTCGCAACAGTCGATGTATTACGCTGGCATCCAATCACGCACACGAGCAGTACCGGCAACTGAACGCAGAACCGTTGGCATAATTTCAAACTCATTTCAATCCCTCGGCTGCAATCGCCTCACCGCCCTGACTGGTTCCCAACGCACGCCAGACTCGCATATCAATCGCTTCGCTCAGAAACCGAACAGAGCCGTCACCGAGCATTGTGTTGACGCCCCCTAAGTGCCAGCTTCTCGCAGTGTGACACCCGGCAGTTATCTGCCCTAACGCATGATGGTCGCTGCAATCAGGAATGCGAGAATTGGGTGTCAGAACGTGGTTGTACCAAGTGTAACCATACCCTCCAGCCAACCAAGATGTCCCCACATGGCTGAAGTGAGCCGTAGGGGGATCGCTCACTTGGCGACAGCTTTGCTCGGCCGATGCGGCTGAAAAACCATCGAATGCGAGCAGATATGCGTGATCTTGAGCTGCCGTATACCGGGCCACATTGCGGTCTCCTACAAGCCGCTCGGAAAGGATCACCGTCTGCGATAGGCCGTCCGTGAAAAGCGATTCGTAATTGTGTGTGCCACCAACATACCCCGCGAGACCAGCATCAGGCGGATGCAACTCCGTGTTGGTATGCAAACCGGGCGAAGTGCCACACGATAATACGTAACTGTTACCGCCTGCGGGAACTGAGTCCGAGGAACACTCAAACACAGAGATTCGCTTTGAAAGAAGTTTGGTATTAACCACGCTAGTCACTCCAGTAGCAGTGAACTGCAAATCACCGAACTGATGTTGAAGTTCCCTGAAAATGTCTGACTGGTCCAAATAAGGGAGAAGCAGCGAGTGAATTGAGACATCAGAGCTAAGCAAGAATCCTGCGGGATGAGTAACGGGGGGCACTAAGTCGAGATTGGGCAACTTGCCGTGAGTACCCGAGAAATTGGCGATCGCAAGCCCAAGTTGTCGCTGGTTATTCTGGCACTGAACTTTACGTGCAGCCTCTCGAGACCTTTCAACCGCCGGCATCAGCAAACTCATCAGTAATGCCATCACAGCCATGGCTACAACAACATCGATAATCGTGAAACCGCGGCGTTTAGATTTAACTAACCCTGCATCACCTTGCCTTTTTCTCTTCAGGGCAAAACCACCGCCGATTGCTGATACAATTGCCATTCCGATCAAAATCTTCTGAAGCAACCCCATTTTCGTCGAGAGAAGCTGATCAATATCTAGTTGATGGCGCGCCACATGCAATGCCGATCCATCCCAGCCAAGCTCCTGTCGCAACCGCGTCTCAGTAATCCAACGTGGCCCGTTTGGAAAGCTCTGTATCTTCACTGCGCCATCCTGCGCCGCGAGGAGCGAGATGAAATGCAGCCGCCGATCCGCTGTGGTGATCGGGATAATGGCCGGACATTCAGTCTCAGTGAACGGAGGAACTTCATGCCACTCGACTGCTCGGCAATTCAAGTATCGTGATTCTGCAAACGCCGCCAACTCAGCGAATGTGGAGTCCCGACCTTGTCGCGGCATGGCTGAAATAATTTCGTCCAGCGGCATTCCCACATCTAAGCTCTCCATCAGTAGCCACATCGCAACTGGACCACAGATGCGCAAGTCCAATTCCACGTGGCCGCTATCTGAAGCCGCCATCGGGCCAAACAGATTGAGAATCATTACTGCTGCGAGGCTGAACAATGCCAAAGTCCTCTGTGACCCATAACTACTCACAAATGAATGCACTAATTATTTAATGACATGACGTATTGCTGTACATTACGCGTGTCGCATTTAACAGCAACGTGCACTAAGGATTATTTGCCACACTGCAACACCCGCTTACTCGCCACAACAGGTAACAGTTTATGTTGCTTCAGCGCAGGATTACGTTCGCTGGCATGTTCTTGCACCTGAAAGCTTCCGCTGAAACCGAACAGACCTGCGATAGTCCAAAGCCAGGCAATTTTAGACTACGTGTAGCAAAGCACGTGTTTGCTACACGTAGTGTCGAGGGAGCCGATTACCCATCAACTACAATCAATTCAATTTAAGGACGGGTGGACTTGGAGTTGTTGTGCAATCGACGCCGGTCGCAAAACCTCCCGTGGATTTGATGTATGTATTATAAAACATGCTGCACGGTTCAAATGGAGTAGTCGCGGCCGGCATAGTGCATCCGCTATCGAAAAAGAGTGTTGTGTTACCCGCGCAAGTCGCTGGATTTAAGTCGCAAGTCGGACTAGGTGAGCCTCCCCATGGTCCTACCGCACACGCCCCTTTGAGTACTGCGGTGCATTTCTGGTAGTCATTGATCAGATAGGGCGGAGCTCCCGGCATTGGCGAGGGCATCCATTCCCAGTGAATCGACAAAGTGCATTGATCGCAAGTCGAACCCATGTTCACTGTTGACGCGCAATAGTAGAACGTTCCCGCCGACTTTTTGTGAGACTCCAGTGAACTCAAATACCGAAAGGAAAGCGTCGGGGTGCCAACTGTGGCCGCACCGGCAAGACAGCAAGCAGCCAACACCCAACTGACCAACCCGAAACTTCGCATGGCATTCTCCTTTTGCACAACACTGGCAAAGACGATTAAGCTCAGGAGCGGCTTGCCATCCATTTCCTGACGCACACTGTCGCAACAAGTACCCCCGCCGCAGCGACGGAAAACAACCACCAAGCATTCGCCGTCGGGCGAGCATCGGGAGCTGAGCCTGCAATTCGTTTGACTCCCGAATTCGCTTGAAGCGGAGTCGTGTTGGCAATCAAACTCTCACTCAGACTATCGGGTGAGGCGGCTTTAAGCATGGCGCGACGAATAACTAAGCCCTCATCGCCACCAAAGACACTGAGCGATAGTCCGCCTTTAGCAGTAAAGTCTTCCGTTTGAGTCCCAGGAGCTGGCGTCGGGATAAAGCGGGAGTCGCTGATTGGCTGGTTGATTATGATCGAATCGACTTCGTAGACCGTCACTGCCATGCCCGATTCATTCGCTCGTCTAATGGGGCCCGTTTGAGATTTTTGGGGGAACCAACGAGGCCGCCCCAGTAAAGGGTCGTCGGCTTTCACGTAGTTCGTCACTTCGTGATAGCCCATGGTCTCGCCCGGTTCTATCACCATAGTAATCGGTGTCATATCGCCAGCCTTAGCCTCCATCTGGCGGCGGGCCAGTTCAAAGTATCGCTGAGGGCAAAGATTCACTCGACGGGGAAGCCAATCCGCCTCGGGGTCAAACCAAACGATTGCTCTCGTGGCAAACTTCCCGCTGACGGGAACATTGTCGAACTCCACTTTTCGGCAATCTCGATCCGCGATGCGCTCAACACCGACATCGCGTACCGTGGCGGGGGTTCGTCGCTTCAACCAATCAACCACATTTGTATCGCAATTGAGGCAATCCAAACCTAACATCCAATTCGGTGCCGCTGAAACGTAGTACAGCCGGTCGATTGAATCCGTAATGCGAATGGTTTCCGGGCGAGTGCCATCGGTTTGCCAGCACAACATAAAGTATGCTTTCTGGCCATCAAAGCTGTACCAATTTGAACTCATTTGTCCATTAGAAATTCGGTAGGCCTGCTCAGACACCAGCTTCTTGTTGCCGGATAACAACCACTCCCGGGAGACCGCGTTATCAATCGAGGTCTGCGGCATCGAGCCGTCCGAAGGAACGTTGTGCAGTACGCGGAATTTGACTTCGATGCTTCTGATTGAGGAATACTGCTCAGCGAGGCTTCGCTCGATGGTGGCCAGCACATCATCGGCTGCAGTGGCGAACTCTGCGAGGCATAGCCCTACAGCGACCACTGCCGTCAACACGTAGTACATGCGACATTTCCCCGTGAGAGACAAGTTTGCCTGATCGTAGAAATCTGAATAAACGAGCGATGGTATCTATACTTTGCGCGGTCATGAGTGAGGCTTTTACTGTAGCTCCGCCGACGGAGAGTCTTGTCGGCGGAGCGACAAGACTACAGTAGGTTTCGATCACGTTTTGAAAGCCTCGCTCTGGGCCGCGTGGGGTATGGGCATTTATCAATCTCTGCTTAGATCACATTGTTGATCGCGGGTAGAGATGCGGCGAGATGCGGCGAGATGCGGCGAGATGCGGCGAGATGCGGCGAGATGCGGCGAGATGCGGCGAGATGCTATTAGTTGCTGTGGCGGTAGTCAACTCTGGAGATTGTTATTTACTCTGAGCCGCCGATGGGGACACTCCAGCTGCGAAGGGTGTCGCGGAAGGGGTTGCTGCGGCGCCAGTGGCAACGGCGGCGAAATGAACGCACGGTGGTGATCTAACAGGGACTGTTGGATGGGCACTCCTGCCCGTCTGATTTGAAGACAGCAGCCCGGACGCCCACAGGTCTACGACCATAGGTCTCTACACAAGTCCCGGAGGGACGACCTCGTATAGCCGGGGGTGACAACCCCCGGTGGCATTGATGAAGAGAACCCAAGCCCCGGAGGGGCGATCTCAACTGATGTCACCCGTTCAAAAAGGTCGCCCCTCCGGGGCTGGATTCTGTCTTCCATCCAGACTCGGTCGCCACTCCGTAGCTGCATGGTCTGTCGATTTGTGTAGAGACCTCTGGTCTACGACTGGTAGGCGAACTCGGCCGGTCGCCTTACGGCTTCAACTGAACGCACTTCAACGTCTGTTCGTTGCGGACATAGAGTCGTCCGTTGGCGAGGGCGGGCAACGCGCGGGTCGTTCCGCGCAGCAGGTTGGCGGAGCCGAGTTCTTGGTATTCCGACTTGTTCAGTTCAAGCAGCCGCGCCGTGCCGTTCGTATGCAGCACCAGCAGTTTGCCATCGGCGGCGATCAGCGTCGCATAGGCCAGCCCGGTCTCGGTCCAGTGGACCTTGCGAGTCTCGGGGTCGAAGCACTTCAGCGAGATCGGGCCACCGTCCTGACGACCATCAATTCCGAAGACCGCGCCGTCGTGAACGATCGGCGTCGTGTACTGGCTCGACAACACTTCGTCCTGCCACACGATGTCGAACTTGGTGCGACTGACGCTGACCAGTTCGGCTCCGATTCCATAACTGGCCGTCAACAGGACGCGCGAACCGATCAGAACCGGGATCGCGCCATTGACCGTCGGCCCGCGCTGACCGAACGGCGTGCGTGCCAGTTCCTTTCCCGTGGCGGGATCGAGTGCCACGAAGTTGAGCCGCGTCACGCACAACAACACACGTTGGTCATCGTGCGTGGTGACGATCGGTGACGAGTAGCTCGCTTGCTCCGTCGTCGCTTGCCAGACCGTCTTACCGGTGTTGATGTCGAACGCCACGATCCCCGCTTTGTCCTTGTCGCCACCGACGTTGAGGATCAGCGTCTTCCCTTCGATCAGCGGCGAGCTGCCCGCACCGAAGTAGGCGGACGGAACATGGAAATCTTTGGAAGTCTGACGTTGCCAGATTGGCTTGCCGGATTTGATGTCCACGCAGTACAGACCGCCGGCTGCGGCAAGGGCGTAGACGCGACCTTGATGAATTGTGGGGACAGCGCGCGGGCCACCGTCCTCCACGATC
>JAYTXB010000052.1:0-6692 GCA_043743205.1 Schlesneria sp. | reverse complement strand
CCCGGCAGGCGATGGACGACTCCGCTGCCAAGGTGGATCGAGTACTGAGCCAGATGTCCGTCGATCACGACGTGCGACGGTTTGAGCTTGAGATTCTTGAGGCCCAGCAACCGGGCGGTTTCGTCCACCAATCTCGCCCGCATTTCGACGGTCGAGGCGCTCGCTTCGGGATCGACGCCGCCTCGATGAGCGACGCTGACCACCAAATCCAGATCGCGCATGGCCTCGCTGAAGACTCGCGGCGGGACATTCTTGAGCGGCATCGGCTTCCAGTCGTCGCGCGTGTGGAACGACACCTGGTCGAGCGTCCAGCCTTCGACCTCCAGCGGCGACCAGCCTCCCGATTGGAAGCCGATGTCCACCGTGATCCCTTCGGCGTGGTACGTCTTGCCAATCCCCTCCTGCGTGGACCAGCCGCGACTTCCCCACAGGGCCGTCGCGTGTGTTGGGTTGACCTGCTGGCCCGCGTACCGGTGCGACAGCTTGCCGTCCTGCTGCTCCTGCTTCGTGAGCACGTACAACTCGCGGAAGACCTGTTTGAACGGCTGGCGTCGCTCGGCGGCAAAGCACTCGTGCTGCCAATCCCGCCAATTTTTCGCGGCGAACAGATCGTGGGCGTGAGCGATCCGCAGGGTCTCGCCCGGTTTGACCGGTTCGAGTTTTCCCTGCGCATCGCGCAGCGCCTGGCCTCGTTTGTCGGGGTAGCCGAGGATTCCTTCGCCGATCAGAACGAGGCGCTCGAGTTGCGGCCACAGGATCGCATGTTCGGCCAGCCGCCGCAGTTCGTCGCCGGTGAACGAGTCGCCGCGCACCATGGCTCCTTCCAGCGACTGCTTGACGCGCGACGCCTGCCGTCTGACATCGGTGACTCGTTCCAGCAGCGCGGCGATCTGCTTGTCTTGTTTGATGTCGGTTGGAACCGACTTGAGCGGCTTGTCTCCGCGAGCGACCGCGACCACCGGTTGAGACTGTTCGTCCAGCGACAGCGTGACAGTGACATCGCCCTTCTTCGCCGAGACCGGTCCCGCCGCGAGGTCCGCCGTCGCCCTGGCCTCCATCGACCATTCGAGTCGCAACGGATCGGCATATCCGGCCGTGCGGGCGAGGTTCTGCATCCCGATCTCGACCGCCCGCATCGCCGACGGTTTTGTCAGTCCGCTGAGTGTCTTCGCGTAGCGATGGTACTCCTGCAAGACCTTGTAGCGGTCGAGCAACTCGGCTTCACGCTTCGCTCCCGTCGCCAGCGGCATCAGCCCAAACCACTGGACTGTCTGCTTGAGTCGTTTCGTTTTGATCTCGGCCACGAGTTGCTTGCGGCTGGCCTTTCCGAGCAGGATGTCGCCGAGCAACTGCGCCTTCTTGGCCTGAGCCGGCGTCGCCGCGAACTTGGCCGAGGCCGCCAGCGCCTGCCACCGTTTCACTCCGAGAGCCGCCACCACGGTCGTGAACCAAGCCACGTCGATGGCCCCCTCCACCCGTTCGGCCTTGGTCAGCGGAGTTCGTTCGCGAATGAGACGCTCCCACGCATTGGGCTGATTGGCGCTGTCACAGGTTTCAGCCGCATCGGCGTCCGTCGAGTCATCGCCTTCTGTCGTCCCGACACCGCTCGCCGCATTGTCGCCTCCCGCGCCCGAGTCATCTTCGTCAGAGGCGGCTCGTCCCCCGGCCGCTTCGCCATCCGACATGTGGGCGAGATACCAATAGACGCCCTCCATCAGGCCGGGCCACTTCAATGTCTGCTCGATGAACCGAGTCCACTGCGGCGCGATGAATACCAGTTGAAGTAGCCGCTCTTCGATCTTGCCCTTTGGCAGTGCGGGGATGACGCGCGCGGCGAACTGCTCGGGCGTGTCATCGGGCGACGGGTAACAGACGCTGAGCAGATGCGTCAGCGTGGTGATGCGGTTCGTCGTTTGTCGCCACGCCCAGCGCGGTTGCTGTTTGAAGTCCTGCGTGCCGACCGCAGTGAGGACTCGCACGAGCGTGTCGATCCCGTGAACCGATTGCAGAGCCAGCGCCGGGTACGAAGCGGGCGTCGGTGCCTCACCCCGCGCGAGTTCAATTTCCAGCAGCCGCTCTCGCACCTTGGTCACGTCCTCCAGCAGTTCGGGATGCGCGTCGATGAATCCCCGCAGTTCGGCCGGGAGCGTGCGCATCGTCAGATGGCTGAGATCACGGAAGTCGCCGCGTGGCAGGTACGGATTGCCACCGATCAAGAGGTCGAAGAAGTCCGCCTGCGTGGCGACTCCCGCTGCATAGGCTCTTCTGAAGAGTTCGATGTCCGGTCGATGACGCACCGCGTTAGGGATCGGTTCGTCGTACCAGCGTGCCAGCTTCCAGAGCCGCGTCACTTGATTCGATGTCGGCCGTTGTGCCCAGTTCACCGTGAAATTGGTGAGCTGGCTCCACCACGGACTCAACTGGTCGATGGACCGCCAGTCGCGCGGCGCGTCATCAGAGTAGTGATGCGGGCTGACGCTGGCCGTGTCGGCGGTCGCCAGCAGCTTGTGGTCTTGGGGCGAGACCGACGCGAAGACGGTCTCTTGCAGATCGAGCAGGCGATCAAAAGCGTGCTCCACCGGATGCAGATACTGTAACCATGCCAGAACGCAGTCGAGGACGGTCGCATATTGGATCGGCGGCGGAGTGTGGCCACCGTGCAGGAGGTCGAACACCGCCTTCCGGTCGTTGCCGTCGGCGATCCACTTTTTCAGTGAGGCGGCTCGCCAATCGTCCTGCCGGAGAGAGCGCAGCAGGGCCGCTCGTTCGAGTTCCAAACCGTCGGGGTCGCGCTGCGACTTCGGTCGGTTCGCGTACCAGTTCTCCCACAGATCGCGGAGCGGCAGTCGGGCCACTTCTTCCTCGATCGGTTTGCGGACGTTGGGCGTGCCGAACTCGTAGTACTGCACCGCACCCAGCAGCATCTCGGACTCGACCTTGGCGTAGTTGGTGAACTTGAACGAGTCTTCGCGATGCTCGTGGATCAGGGCATCGAGCGACTTCAGGAGTTCGACGGCGGCGGGGGTGGCAAACTTGACCTTCCGTGTTTGTGGTTGCTCGACCGGCGTGCGCGCGGCGCGATCGAGCAGCCCGAGTCCATCCTCGGCCGTCACCTGCCGCTGGTTCGAGGATTCGATCGCCTTGAGTTGCGTCTCCTCGGCGGTCGAGGGAGCCTTGGGTCGCTGACGGAATGAGGCGGCTCGCGCAATGCACTCCTTCCGCTGACGATCCTCTCCGGCCAGCCGACGCAGGACTTCGAGACCGGCCAGCCGCTGCGGAACGTCTTTCGCCGCGAGTAACCGATCCGCACTGGCCAGCGCCGCAGCGTCCTTTTGCTGAATGAGCAGCTTCAGCACTCCGTCACGCAAATCAGCAGTCTTGCGCGTCAGATAGCCCTCCAGCCGCTGTGGCTCGTCCCCCTGCAACGGCTTCCCGTCGAGTGCCCCGAAGGCTGCGCCGCGCACCATCGACGATGAGTCTCCCGCCAGTTGCAGCAGCGTGTCGCGCGTCTCGCGATCCCACTTCTGCTGCCGCGACAACACTGCCACCGCGCGGCTGCGCAGGGACGGATCGAACTCGCTCAAGTACGGCAGCAATCGTGACGGCGGTCGCTCGTTCAGCGCATCGAACAGCATCCGCGAGACGTTCGTGCGCTGAACCTCGATCGCCGTCCACGGCCAGACCAGCGCGGGCAGCTTCTTCGGCGACTCGGGCGTGCGAGCGAAGAGCCGTTCGAGTCGCTCGAAGCGATCGTCCTGCCGCTGGCGACTCGACGACGATTCTTCGCCGTTGTCCTCGCCGCCCGAGGAGTACTGCGCGGCATGGAACGCCACGCGCAAATCGTCGTCGGCGATCAACGGCCACAACGCCCGCTTTGCACCGGGGAACGAGCCGAGTTGAAACAGATGGAACACCGCGACGAACCGCATCTCGGGCTTCGCGTGCTTCAGCAGTTTGGTGGCCAGCGGCAGCGACCGGGCCGCGTCGGTGTAGGCCGTTGCCCACAGAGCCAGAAACGCCGGCTCGGCCTCTTTCCCGTCGAGAGCCTGCTGCCGCGCAGTTGCATCGTTGAGGAATTGCTCGACACGGTCGATGGCCTGCGAAACGACCTTCGTGCTGACCGAGTCCCACTGAAATCCAAGCCAGACATCGACCGCCCGCACCACCGAACTGAACCGGACCAGATTCTCCTCGCGCAGCAGTTTGAGCATTCGGCGAAACGCTTCGGGATGCGCCTCGTCGATCGTTTCGAGAATGACCTGCCTCAATCCCTCCTGCCGCTGCGCCGCGATCAGCGTCCGCTCCATGAGCGACCAGCCGTCGATGCGCGATGCCGACAGCAGTCCCCTTACGACATGCCGCCCCATCGCACCGACCGCATGCTCGTTGCGAGCCGACGCACACAGGATCTCGAAGACCTCGTCTGCGACCGTCCCTCCGCCATCAATGACCGCCGCCAAGAGCAGCGATGCGTCTTGTTCACTCCAGAATTGGATCTGTGAGAGATGCGGCAACCACTGCGCGAGCCAAACGGGCGTGATGACTTCCGGTTGCAGTCGCTCGACCAACCCGAACAGAGTGACGACGGCATCGACGCGGCGCTCGGTTGTTGCCGCCGGCGTGTTTGGGGCGCGAAACGGCTTTCGCGCGTAACCGATCCCAAAGGGGACCGACTTCAGAAAGTCCCACAGCAGTTCGAGCGCCTCGGCCAGGTTCGGCAGAAAGGCGGCGAAGAACTTGCGTCGGTCTTTTGCCGACAGCTTCGCCAGTTCCAGCCCCGCGGCCTCATGCCGTTCTGCTTGTCTCTGCGTTAGCGTCTCGTGATCGGGATGATCCCAGGGTGGGATGGGTGTGACCGAGCCATCGTCCTCGCGATCAAACAACCGATAGGCGAGAACCCGTTGCGCCTTGGGTTGCCGCGCAATCGGCTCCAGAAACCAATCGTCCTTCGGCTCGACAGTCCACCGCTTCAGTTGCTTCTCGGCATCTTCGGGCTTGAGCATCGACAGAGCTTTCCGAAAGAGAATGAGCGTTCGTTGCCGCCGCGTTGGCCCTCATCCACCCGCCAGTAGAGTCAGGCGGATAAACGTGATCCGGCTGTCGGATCGCAGAAACACCTGCTGGCTGAGCGAGCGTTGCTCCTGTCCGTCGATGGCCACCAGATACAGGCCGTCTTCAAACGCCTGCCACGCCGTGGCGATGGCTGCGTCGGTCTCGACCGCCTGCGGTTCAACCTCGGACTCACCCGAGATGATCTTGCCTCGCTCGGCTCCCTCGGCGATTTCGCGAGAAGTCAGCACTTGGATGAGCCGTCGATCCGCCTGCCGCTGTCGAAACGCGGCGACCTCGCCCTGAACGATGCGAGCGATCACCTGCCGCAACGTCACGCCATCGTCCCCCTCAAACTCGGGCGGCAGCGACACCGACCAGTCGTCGAGCAGCGGCTTCCGGCGACCGAGAGCCTTCACGCTGAGTATGGCCATGCTGGAGACGTTCCTAATTCGTGGAAACAAACATGCCAAGGAGTGGGATCATTCAGTTCGGCTTCAATTCCCCGGTCTCACCGGTTGTGTCCAAGCTCGTTCTGGCTCGCCAACCGTCGAGGGATTCGGATGTGGACGCGAGGAGGTGATGCGCGAACGGACGTAGAGTTCGTCGCCGGTGAACTCGTACTTGGCCGATGTCCCCTGCTCTGACTTCAAGACGGTTCCGATCGTGTCCGAGTACTTTCTCGTGACGGGAAGTTCCTTGCCGTCTTTGTCTCGCACCGGTTCGCTCTTCGGGTCGAAGTTCTTGCGCGTGCCGAGGAAGTCGATGGTGTAGGTGGCGTTGGGATCGGGGTGGACGGTGACGGTGAGTGACTTCGCGGTCGCTTCGACCTTCTCCAGCGTAACGCCGGACGACGCGTAGAACTTGCCCGCTTCGAGGCTCTCGATCAGTGAGGCGGGAGTCAGTTCGGCGGCCAGCACCATCACCCAGCCTCGGCCGGGTTCGCTCGCGCGGGACGGGATGTTGTGGTAGCTGTGGCCGTCGTCGGTGGCGAGGCCATACATCACGGGGAGGTCGAGTTCTGTCAGTCGCTTGGTGTTGATGATGTCCCAGATTCGTTCGCAGGACGCGTGGGTGTCGTCGCCGTTGTTGTTGACGCCGGGGTGCCCGTTGTAGACCTCAAAGAAGTTTTCACCGCGCACGGGGGCGAGGTCTTCGGCCGTGATGCCGTAGCCGAAATTCGGGTGATTGAGATGCACGAACATCGGCTGCTTCGTGCGCTCGCGTTGCGCGATGACCGCGTTGACGTTGTTCTGCATCACCTCGGTGACGCTTGCCCCGCCAAGTGGCGGAACGGCTTCCTTCACGTTGTGTGCGTTCATGTGGATCGGCAGCTTGCCGAGCTTGTCGGTGATCTCTTCCCCTTGGATGAGCAAGAACTTGTCCTTCACGGCCAGCTTCGCGAAGACTTCATCGAACCGCTTCAGCCGGACTTCCTGCTTTGACGTGTTGGTCTTCTCGTCGAGCTTCATTCGCTCTTCGACCCAACCCGCAGGGAACGCGGCCTTCAGTTTGTCGAACGCCTTGCGGCCCCCCTTGCTCTTGTCGATTTCGACCCAGCGTTCCTTGTCGGCCAGCGTGTTGTGATCGGTGAAGACGAGGAAGTCGTAGGAGTGCTCGCGATACCAGAGGGCGATCATTTC
>JAYTXB010000051.1:0-3446 GCA_043743205.1 Schlesneria sp. | reverse complement strand
ACCGAAGCCTCGAAGCACACGTCCCTCAAGCCACAACCACCCGTCCCCGAGTTCCTCAACGAACCCGTGGCCGATTTCAGCCAAGCGGACGTGCGTGACGCAATGCAGCACGCCCTCCAACAGGTGGCCCACGAGTTGGGTCAGACGCACGCGATCAGCATCGGTGGCAAGGCGATTCACGCGCGACCGATGTTTCTGTCACGCAACCCGTCATCGAAAGATCAGATTGTCGGCCGAATTGCCTGTGCCACACATGACGACTGTGAAGCGGCCATCGCAGCGGCACGACGGGCGTTCACGGGCTGGTCTCGAACCAGCGTGAAGTACCGGGCGGAATACCTCGAACTGATCGCCCGCGAACTCCGATTGCGACGCTACGAATTGGCCGCCTGGATGGTCTATGAATGCGGCAAGCCGTGGGCCGAAGCCGATGCCGACGTGTGCGAAGCGATCGACTTCTGCCTGTACTACGCGCAACAGATGATCGGTTTGGACGAACCACGGCACGTCGATCTGCCGGGCGAAGAGAACCGCTACTTCTATCGACCGCGCGGCGTGGTGGCGGTGATCGCGCCCTGGAATTTCCCGTTGGCGATTCTCACCGGCATGACGGCCGCCGCAATCGCGGCGGGCAACACGGTCGTCATGAAGCCAGCGGAACAATCGTCTGCCGTCGCGTCGAAGTTAATGGAAATCATGCATTCGGTGGGACTCCCCGAAGGGGTCGTCAATCTGCTGATGGGAATCGGCGAACAGATCGGGCCACAACTCGTCGGCAGCCCCGAAGTGGACATGATCGCTTTCACAGGTTCGCGCGAAGTGGGACTGGCGATCAACGAGCAAGCTGCCGCGACACACGGCGCACAGCATGGGGTGAAGCACGTGATTGCCGAAATGGGCGGCAAGAACGCGATCATTGTCGATAACGATGCCGATCTGGACGAGGCGGTCCTCGGTGTGATGCAGAGTGCCTTCGGATACGCCGGTCAAAAGTGTTCGGCCTGTTCGCGAGTCATCATTCTCGCGGACGCTTACGACGAGTTCCTCGCGCGATTGATCGAAGCGACCAAGTCGTTGAAGGTGGGCCCCGCATATCTCGCCTCGACCGACATCGGTCCCGTGATCGACGAAGACTCGGTCACCCGAATTCTGAAATACATCGAGCTGGCGGAGACTCAGGGCGGGCGTTTGGTGCTGGGTGAAATCGATGCCAAACTCAGCGCGAAGGGCTACTTCGTCGGCCCTCACATCTACGTTGACCTTGCCCCCGACTCGAAGTTGGCTCAGGAGGAAGTCTTCGGCCCGATCCTCGTGGCCTTCAAAGCCCGCGACATGTCCGAAGCTCTGTCCATCGCCAACGGCACGCCGTTCGCGCTGACCGGCGGCTGCTATAGCCGTAGCCCCGCGAACCTCAAACGAGTTCGCCAAGACTTCGCTGTCGGCAACCTCTATCTCAACCGCCCGATTACCGGGGCCTTGGTCGGTCGCCAACCGTTCGGCGGTTTCAAACTGAGTGGCTGCGGTAGCAAAGCCGGAGGCCCTGACTACCTCAAACACTTCTTAATACCAATCAACGTCACCGAGAATACGTTGCGCCGTGGCTTCGCTCCGGCTGCGAACTGAATCGGTGCACTCGCCCGACAAGCCCACGCCACGATCGATTTGAGCGGAGTCAAACCGCACAATGGAACGAGTTGTCGAAGACCACGGGGTGGCGTTGGACTTGGTGCTTTCTCGCAAACGCTAGCGCACGTTGCCAATTCCTAGTCCCGCTCCCGCCCGTCTTCGGGGGGAGAGGGACTAGGGTGAGGGGTGATTTGATCGCAGCGCAATTAAAGTTGATCGCGATGTTTCCAACGGAGATTGTGGTGTTCTTCGATAGATGCGTCTTTCGACTCATCCGCCCCCTCACCCTAGCCCTCTCCCCCGAAGACGGGGGAGAGGGGACCAGAAACGGCAAACGTGTGCTGTCGTACTCATTGATACACGGGCGTGCCGTTCGTGAGCCTATGTTGAATTGAAACCGTTCACTGAAATCGGACAGCGACCCTCCATCCTCGAGACCTCGACCATGACGGCTTTCAGTGCCAATCTGAACAAAGTGGCTTTGCTGCGAAACACGCGGGACAACGGCCTGCCGGATGTGTGCCATTTGGCGCGAGTTTGTGTCGTTGCGGGAGCGGCCGGGATCACCGTGCATCCTCGGCCGGACGAACGCCACACGCGGCCGGGTGATGTCCGTGCATTGCGGTTGCTTACGCGCGAACTCCGTGTGGAGTTCAACGTCGAGGGCTATCCGACGGACGACTTCTTGCGCCTGATCCACGACGTTCACCCGGAGCAATGTACGCTCGTCCCGGATGCTCCCGATCAGAAGACCTCGGATCACGGCTGGGATGTCGTTGCCCAGCGCGAGTTACTGAAGCGAGTCGTTCCCCCGTTGCGAGCGGCCGGGATTCGAGTCTCCCTGTTCATGGACCCCGATCCCGCTGCGATCGAGTTCGTTCCCGAAACCGGAGCACATCGCATCGAACTCTACACCGAGCCGTATGCTCGGTCGTTTCCGCTTTCCGACAAAGCGGTGTCTCTCGCACAGTACGCAGCAACGGCGGAGGCCGCGCATCGTTTGGGGCTAGGCGTGAATGCCGGCCACGATTTGAACCTCGACAACCTCGGTGAGTTTCTGTCGCGGGTACCGCACGTCGAAGAAGTCTCCATCGGACACGCCCTGATTGCCGACGCACTCGAACTCGGCCTGACCGAAGCCGTGCGGCGCTACGTGGCGATCTGCGCGTCGTCGGCAACCTGACGCACGCGCGAGCAGCGTCGATCCGGCGGGGTGGCCCGGCTTGCTTCAAGCCGGGGGCCGCAGGCCCAAGAAACTTTGTGGGACGCCCGATCGAAAGGCTGGCTGCACTTTTGATTCACGTTCAAACTGGGGGTTCTTATTTTGCGCACCCAGCTTGAAGCAAGCTGGGCCACCCGGCGCCAAGTGCCACCGGCGAACATCCGGTTGAAGTAAACTGTCCGATGTCGGGTGCCACTGCCAGTGTTTTGACTACCAGTGCTCTTCAAAGCCACTGGCGACTCAGAGCAGCCGCCAGTGGCACCCGGCGGATAGCAGCGTCTCGTGTGAGAGTGGTCGTGAGGAGTGTCGTTGGGACCTTCCCTAGAATTCTCGAAACCAGCCTCTTGCAATTTTTGATGCAATCTCGGTAGCGTCTCGCTCGCTTTGCCGTTCTGGCGAAGTTTGAGGCCGCGTGAGTCTGGCACGGCCGCTGAATTCTGCTTGTTGATCGCTGCTTGTTTTTGTTGCTCTGTCAATTTGGTTGCACCCGCTCTCGGTATGTTGCCGTGCGGCGCTCTGCTGCTCCCTTCTGAGGAATTTCGATCATGCTCTTCTCCAATTGGCTCGGCCGGTTGTCCTCTGGGTTGCGGAAACTGGG
>JAYTXB010000050.1:0-3014 GCA_043743205.1 Schlesneria sp. | reverse complement strand
TCCGACGGAGGGTTCTACTTCTTGGAGGTTCGATCCGACGAAGCCATCGACGCTGCACGTACCAACGCCGGCGAAGGTCGATGGGTCAACGACCCGAGGGGTTCGGACAAACTCGCGAACACGCGGTTTGTCGTGTATACACCGCCGGGCACTCGAACCCGCCAGGCTGGGTTGAGGACCACCCGACCGATTGCAAAGGGGGAGGAGATACTCGTCAAGTATGGCGCGCAGTACTGGCGATTTCAGCGTGCCAAGTCGAAGCGTATCGGTGCCCCCCGAGTCGCTCGCGTACGGAATACCGTCGATCTCGCCGCCGCTGCCACAGAAGCCATCGTCTCATCGTCGCTCACGGAATTGATACTGAAGGCAGCTCAGGCGGACGACGACTACGTTCGCCAGACAACTACCGAACAACTGCCGAGGGACCACTCCGTCACTCGAACCTACGCCGGCGACCTGCTGTTCATCGGACCACAGCTCTTGGTGCCGAACGACCCCGAACTTCGAACTCGAATCCTCTCCGAATGCCACGACTCGACGACTGGCGCCCACTTCGGCCGCGACAAAACCCTCGACGCAGTCAAGCAGCGATTCACCTGGCCGGGGATGTCGTCCGATGTGGAACGCTACGTATCCACCTGCGACCTCTGCCAGAGGAACAAGCCGAGTCAGCAGCTCACGCCCGGGTTGCTGATGCCGCTACCGATTCCCGAGCGACCGTGCCAAGAGTGGACACAAGATGCGGTCTCGGGCTTGCCGAAGACCAAACGCGGCAACGACGCCATTCAGGTCTACGTCGAACGACTGTGTAAGATAAAGCACTTCTCGGCTGGGAAGACGACCGACGGCGCATCCGAACTCGCAACCAGTTTCGTCAACTCGGTGGTTCGACTGCATGGGGTGCCGGACAGGGTGATCAGCGATCGCGACCCTCGCTTCACCGCTCACTTCTATTCCGAACTCGCCAAGCTGATGGGCTGCTCGCTCGATATGAGCACCTCTCGCCATGCTCAGACCGACGGTCAATCCGAACGTGAGATTCGAACCCTCATCACCGCGCTCCGATCGTTCTGCAACGATCATCAGGACGACTGGGATGACTACCTCGATATGCTCGAGCTGGGGTTCAACTCGACCGTTCAGTCCTCGACCAAGTCCTCGCCATTCGAACTGCTGTACGGTTCGAAGCCTCGCCTTCCGATCGACATCGCCCTCGCCCCCATCGCTCCAAGAAATCCCGCCGCCATCGATCGAGCCGAACGCATGCAGACCGCGCTTCGATTCGTTCGTGCGAACTTGCTCTCGGCCCAGGAGCGTCAGGCTTTGAACGCAGACCGTCATCGACGCCCCGCTGCCTTCGCCGTGGGTGACGCCGTTCTGCTTTCGACCGAAGGCCTACAGCTTCGCGATGGTTCGAACAAGCTGTGCTCACGATTTATCGGACCGTTCGAAGTGCTCGAAGTGGTCAACGTGAACGCATACAAGCTGAAGTTGCCGCCGCAGCTTCAGGCGCTCCACCCGACGTTCAACATCGAGAAGTTGAAGCCGTACCGCGATGGTCGAATGCTGTTCCCATCTCGCCCGCAGCGCTACGATCGACCCGCACCGGTCATCGAAGCCGATTCGAACGGAGATGAGAAGTTCTTTGTCGAACGCATCCTGGCCCAACGCAAGAAGGGTCGGACCGTCCAGTTCCTCGTTGCCTGGAAGGGTTACCCTCCCGAGGAGAATACTTGGGAGCCGCGTGCGGCCGTCGTCGATACGGAGGCGTACGCGGAATTCATGCATGATCAACGTGCCGTGGCCTCAGAGGACTGAGGCCGTTCTATCCGGGGGAATGTAACAGGAGGACATTCGCATATGTCTTCCTGCACTTGTATTGCAATTGCTATTGCTATCGCCATCGCTAGCGCGCGCTTGGCCGCGGCACCGTCTGAGACGCGTCTGCGGCACCGCTTCTGCGCGCGCACTTCTTGTTCGCCTGTTCTCGCTCGCAACGCGAGACACTGCTAGAAGACGTCGCCCGATAGGTTCGCAGCGTGCTAGCTAGCACGCGCCTGTCACATTTGGTCTCGGGTCCTTGCCGGACCACCGCCCCGCCGCTAGCCTCACCGCCGCCTCGCCTTTGGACCGCTCGCCCTCCGCAACGCATTCACCCAGCCGCTCAGGGCCGCTACCACCAACAGCCCTAGTCCCCCCCTGCCCCCTGTTAAGAGGGCGATCGAAGGCGACGACGCCTCACAGTCCTGTGCACCGAAAGTACCACCGCATTGCCCGCCTCGCCGCGCCCAGCAGGCGTGATCGGAGCGAGTTCGCAACCTCCCCGCTAGCCCCCGCACCGGCGCACGGCCGGACGAACCGCCAGCCCATTCGGCATCGCCACAAGCCGTTCGGTTTGCTCGCCGTTGCTCGCCAGTCCTCGCCGCAATGGCCAACGACCCCGCCGCTGTCGCTGCAGCGTTCAACCTGATGCAACAACAGATCACCGCACTGCAGCAGCAGCTTGCGCAGCCTCCCGCAGCAGCGGCCCATGCCCCGCCAGCCGCGGCGGCTCCGCGAGTCGAGCGACCTCGCCTGCCGCCACCGTCTTCCTACGACGGCCGCTCCGCCGCCGCCCTCGATGGGTGGCTGCGCGAACTCCAGCAGCAGTTTGACTGGTACCGAATGAATGACGATGCTGCTCGCCTGCAGTTTGCTGGGGCACTGCTGAAGGGGATCGCCCTCGATTGGTGGGCGAACCTCATTGATTCGAACGGCGCGCCTCAATCCGAATCGACTCGACCGACGACCTTCGCCGATTTCATCGTTCGACTTCGCTCACGCTTCCAGCCGATCAACAGTGCGCAGACGGCGCGCACGAAGCTCGACTTGCTTCGCCAAGGGGCAAAGCAATCGACGAATGACTACATCTCTGAGTTTCGAACGCTCCTCGTCCGGGTTCCGGACATGAGCGAAGGAGATCGAGTGCATCGATTCCTCACAGGCCTTCGCCCAGCGGTGGCAACGCAGTTGCG
>JAYTXB010000049.1:0-9300 GCA_043743205.1 Schlesneria sp. | reverse complement strand
GTTCTATGGGCCGAAGACCGACTTCATGGTTCGCGACTGCATCGGCCGCGAGTGGCAACTCGGCACGGTGCAACTCGACTTTAACCTCCCCGAGCGATTTCAGCTCGAATACATCGGCCCTGACAATCAGCCACATCGCCCCGTGATGATCCACCGCGCCCCGTTTGGTTCGATGGAGCGATTTACCGGCATGTTGATCGAACACTTCGCCGGAGCCTTCCCGCTGTGGCTCGCCCCAGAACAGGTCCGAGTCATGTCGATCAGTGACAAGTTCGAAGACTACGCCAAGCAAGTCGAAGCGCAGTTCCGCGCGGCAGGCTTTCGCGTGACGAGCGATCTGCGCGGAGCCAAGATCACGGCCAAGGTCCGTGACGCCCAACTCGAACTGATCCCTTACATGCTGGTCGTCGGCGGCCGCGATGTCGAACACGGCACCGTCTCTGTCCGCGACCGGATTGAAGGCGATCTCGGTGCCATGCCCATCGCTGAGGCCATTTCAAAACTCCAACAAGAAGCCGCCGAACGTCGCATCCGCCAAGTCAGCGAAAAGAAATTCCAACAGTTCGACGAGAGCGGCGAAGCCGCGAACGAGTATTAAGGATACGAGGTCGTAATAACTTCCCGAATTCCGGTGACTCGTTTAACCGCGTGGGCAACGCCCCGCGCGCCGCGGCGAAGTTGGAAATACGGTCCCATCGGCGCGCGGGGCGTTGCCCACGCGGTTAAACGAACACTCCAGATCGGGATCCTTTTGCTCGGCTATTCCTGAGCGTCTTCATTTCGTGACGTGGCTGGAGTTGCTGTGGAAGGCGCGGCGCAGACCGCGCGTTGAACCTGTACTTTGCACGGCCCAAAGTGAGGCATTTGAATGTCGCCACGTTTCGCCAGAGCGTGGGCTATTTGAGCTTCACACCCACACTCTGACGAGATGCCACTACGTCTCACTTCCGCCCGCACGAGGTATATAGCCTCGCATCGCGCAGACCCTGCCGCCCGGTCGATTTGTAATCTCCCATGGGTCCGGCTACCGTTCTCGCACGCTGTCCGAGCAGAGTGGTGGAGGCTCGGGCGAGATGGCGGTGATCATTTCCGGCACTCGGTTTCACTCCTGTATTGGGAAGGTTTTCATGACGTACTCAGCAGCTTCGACGCGGCGCAATTTTCTGAAGCAGTCACTTGTCGGAGGAGTCGCCATCGGTTGGTCGGCGGCGAGTTGGAGTCGCGTTTACGGTGCGAACGAGCGATTGAACGTGGCCTCGGTCGGGACGGGAGGCAAAGGCTGGGACGATCTCACTCAGGTGGCGAAGAGTCCTCACGTGAATGTCGTCGCGCTGTGTGACATCGATGAAGCGCAACCGCATCTGGGGCGCGCCGCCGAGAAGTTTTCATCGGCAGCGAGGTACTTCGACTATCGCAAGCTGCTCGACGATGCGAACCACAAGGCATTCGATGCCGTGATTGTCTCGACGCCCGATCACATGCACGCGCCGATCGCTCTCCCCGCGATGCAACTCGGCAAACACGTTTACTGCCAGAAGCCGCTGACACACACGGCCCACGAGGCGCGACAGATGCGCGCGGCAGCCACGAAGTATAAAGTCGTCACGCAGATGGGGAACCAGATTCAGTCGCACTCGTTCTATCGCACGGCGGTCAAGCTGATCCATGACGGCGCGATCGGCAAGGTGAAAGAAGTCCATGCGTGGCAGAGTGGCCAGATGGGCTGGATGCTAGCCGATGACCGACCCGCGACGAAGGACGACGTTCCCAGCACCGTTCATTGGAATGAGTGGCTCGGCGTCGCCCCCGAGCGCCCCTACATTGGCAAGATTTATCATTCATTCAACTGGCGTGGTTGGCAGGACTTTTCGAACGGGCAACTCGGCGACTTCGGGTGTCACATTCTCGATCCGGTCAGCATGGCGTTGAAGTTGTCGTCGCCGCTCAGCGTGAAGGCCGAAGCGACCGCCATGAACCGCGAGGTCTGGTACAAAAAGTCCAAGGTCTCCTACGAGTTCCCTGCCACGGAGCTGACCGTTACCGGTCCAATTAAAGTGACGTGGTACGACGGCGACGGACACTTCCCTTCAAGTGAGTCGCATGGCCTCCCCGCCAGTTACAAGCTGCCATCCTCTGGTTCGGTTCTCATCGGAGAAAAGGGTTCACTGGTCATTCCCCACGTCGCGGCCCCCAAGCTGTTCCCGGAGGAAAAGTTCGCAGACTTCAAGGTCGAACTGGTTCCCGAACGAGACCACTACGTGAGTTGGGCCGATGCCTGCCGAGGTGCCGATCAAACGTCCTCGCACTTCGACTATGCCGTGCCGCTGACAGAAGCCGTCTTGCTGGGAACCGTCGCCATCCGTTTGCCCGGCGAAACGCTGCTGTGGAATGCCGCCAATGGCACGATCACCAACAACGCCAAAGCCAACGCCCTCTTGACGAAGCCCTACCGCAAAGGCTTCGAACCGAACTGGCTGACGTAAGCGACACAGCAACCCAAATTGCTTGAGGCGGCCAGGTGGCCGTGGCTGGAACAGCTTGGGGCGAAGCCACGGAAGTCGTGACCAACATCAAACCGAGGCATCGCGAAGCCACTCCTGTCCCGGCCACCCCGCCGGCCTTGCGGGGAGAGGGTTGGGGTGAGGGGGCTTCTGGCTTTGACGCTGAAGAATCCTCGCCCTCGCTCTGTCTGTTTTGTCGAGTACACTGCTGACGGACATCCGTAACAGAAAGGACAACGACATGAACGCCCAATTGGAACGAATCCGCTTCACCATCGAACTTGGACGAGGCGAGAAGCTCACACTTCCTCCAGCCTTGATCGACAGTGTGGGTGAAGGACGCTGGACGATCACCATTCAACCAGCCGATGACACGGCCGCGTCACCACGCGACCACGGCGCGTTCCTGGACAGTTACTCCCCCGATGACGAAGGGTTGTACGATGACTGTCCGAGCCGGTGAGTTGTGGGTGGTGGACATCACCTTTGCCAGCGGAACGACCTCGAAAAGTTGATGTGGAGACTCCTCATGCCGTCGCCGTTACCCGGAATGGACCCGTACATCGAGAGCCAGTGTTGGCGAGACTTCCACACGGCGTTCATTGCCGAGGTGAGAAGCGCGTTGATGCCGCAGATTCGCCCGCGCTACGTCGTCGTGATTGAGGAGGATGTCTATCTCGCTCGCGAGGATGGCACGCCAATTCGCATCGTCGTCCCCGATGTCAGCATCCTGCCGGGCGGCGGTTGGATGGACTCGACCGGCGGTGGAGTTGCCGTCGCCACCGAACCCAAAGTGGTGACGCTTCCCATGACCGAGCCAATCGAGATTCCGTATCTCGTCATTCGTCGCCGCGACAACGAGGAAACCGTGACGGTGATCGAACTCCTGTCGCCGACCGACAAGTCGTCGCGCGACGGGCGGGCCGAGTACCTCGCCAAACGCAACCTGTTATTGCGAGGTCGGGCGCATCTCGTGGAACTCGACCTGCTGCGCGGAGGCGAGCGGCTGCCGACGGTCGAGACTCATCCGGCGGGAGACTGTTTTGTGTTTGTGTCGCGAGTGGAACGCAGGCCGCAGGCCGAGGTCTACTCGTGGACGCTGGATCGCCCGCTGCCCCCCATCCCAATCCCGCTGACCGACGGCGACCCGGACGTGACGCTCGATTTGCAGACCGTCTTCACCACCACGCTGGCTACGACTACGCGCTCCATCACGAGCGAGCGGTCGAACAGACCTTGGAGGCGAACCAATTGCAGAGGGCCGGACAGCAAACCGGGCTCGCCGCGACGTGAACCGGTTGTTCGTCCCCACGCTCCAATCGTGAGGTGCGTGGAGTCTTCGGAGCGTACCGGGAGGGAGACGTTGACACGACCATCCCTCGATCGGCTGCCACTGGCGACTGCTTTGAGCCGCTAGTGAATTCAAAGGCCACTGGCGAGCGAAGCCCCCCTCGCCAGTGGCACCCGGCGACTCAACGATCAAGTGATGATCGTGAAGCTCTTGGTGTTACTGGAGTTGAAAACAATGTTGTTCCCGCCGTTGTCGTACAGGAAATCGGAGCCCTTACCACCGTTGAAGAAAACAACTCCGTTGAAGTCGCTGTTACCAACGGAGACTTCGTCGGAACCCTTACCACCCTTCAAACTAAAACTCCCGTCGAATACCGAATTTTGGATGTCAACTAAATCTTTACCGCCATCCATGATCACACTCGTATCGCCGGTGACGAAAATGGTGTCCAAATTGACTTGGTCGCGCCCTTTGTTGCCGCTGATGCTCAAATCGCCGAACACGGAACCGCTAGCGCCAATGATGTCGCCGCCAGCCCCCCCGCTGATGCTCATATTAGTGATATTCGAGTTCGTAACGCCAATGTTGTCAGCCCCAGCTCCACCGTTAACGTTTGCATCAGCAACGAAGGAAGACGAAACGCCAATATTATCGACACCAGCTCCGCCAGCGATGCTCAAGCTATTCGCGTTGAAGTTGGAGATGTCAATATTATCGTTGCCAGCACCGCCGACCACTTTAAGCACGTTGGCAGTGGTGGTGTCAATGAGCAGTCCGTTTTGGCCGACTCCAAGGTTGATGCTCACGTGATCGAACGAGGTTTCACCTGCTCCCATGATATCGACAAAATCGTTGCCAGTACCCATGTTGATCGCAACATCAAGCCCAACTCCGAGGTCTCCCGCAACGCCACTATCGACGAAAGTCAAGGTGTCGTCACCGCCCTTGAGATTCACGATCAAATTGTCACCAGCAGACGCCACCGGAGCATTGAAGACATTCACATCGTCATCAGTGCTGACACCATTCGCATCAATATCGAAAAGCCCCGATTGGATGACATCGTCGCTGTATGTAACAGTGGTATCGTTATTACCAACGACACTGTAATGACCATCTCCATCCACATCAACAATCGAAATGTCATTAGCCTGATTGTCGCCGGTGACGACAAGATCGCCCGCTGCGTTGAACGCAACCGTGACATTGCCCGCGAGTAGAACGCGATCTTCCAACACATCAAATCCATTCAAAAACTGACTCATGTTGAATTCCCTTAAATAACCAACAGAACTGAACTGTGTTCCGGCTCTCATAAGCCACAATCAGAACACATATCCTAATGATTGAGCAGTTGCGCGAATCAGTACAACTCCTTCCGTGCCTAGCTCGACAACTTGATCGAGTTGGCCATAACTGTTCGACTCCTCATGACTTTATTTCCTTATCACAAATGCGGTCTTGTTTTGAACGAGCCGCAAGAGGTCGTGCCCCATCAACTTCAGTTGCGGCGCGCCCCTGTAATTAGCTTTCGCAATTCATGTACCGCACCGAATGAACTTCATCAGACAAATGGGAAACAACTTGTTCGTCGGCAACAAGAAGCCTTTCGACGAGCGATCAGATCTGGCGTTGAATGGATTTCTACCACTGAATGGCGAATAGCCGACCACCATGACCGCAGGTCGATCAACTCGGTTCTATGATAAAGCGGGTTTGAACGTTTAGGTGGTTGGATGGCACGCCCTGACTCTTTGGGAAGGGCGTGGTCATTGCCACTTGAAATTCTTGCCACGCCCTTCGAGGACTCAGAGCATGCCACACAACTCGCCTCTCTTCATTGGTATCCTCTCGTCCAGGCAGACCTTCTGTCAAAACAGTGCGGCGTCAGGAGACCCGCGAACAACAGGTGTCATTTGACGTAAGTGTTCGAAAAGATCGGGGGTCAAACGCATCAAAAAAACGGCTGTTTTCCCGAGTGAAAATGACTGAATTGCATCTATCGCCTACCCTTTTCATTGTGCTGTGAAGATCGGAAATTCGCTATACAATTGAAAAACAGGGTGGTTTTGATGCGTTTCGCTTGGCCTGACTCCTGACCGAAGAACCTAAAGGAATCTCTCATGAAACACTGGCTGCAACTGCTCAGCGTCTTGGCCGTCTCGTCTGCCGCGCAGGCTCAGGAAGTCAAGCAGAACATTCCCTATGCCAGTCCGGCTGCGGAGCGGCAGGTGCTCGACCTTCATGCTCCCAAAGATGCGAAGAACCTGCCGGTTGTCTTTTGGATTCATGGCGGCGGTTGGCAGGCGGGGGACAAGAGTGGCGTGCAGGAGAAGCCTCGGGCGTTTGTTGAGCGGGGGTTCGTGTTCGTCTCGACCAACTATCGCCTGCTGCCGAACGTGGAGATGGAGACGATCATTCGGGATGTGGCGAAGTCGCTGGGTTGGGTTCACAAGCACATTGCCGAGCACGGTGGCGATCCGAAACGGATCTTCGTGATGGGCCACTCGGCGGGAGCGCAGCTCGCCGCGCTCGTGTGCGTTGATGATCGTTATCTCAAGGCGGAGGGAGTTCCGTTCGACGTGCTCAAGGGGTGCGTTCCCGTCGATGGCGACACCTACGACGTGCCGGCCATCATAGAGACCGCCGAGACTCGTCGCCGCGTGCATGGTCAACCGCAGGCGAAGTTCGGGCATCGGGAAAAGTTCGGCAACGATCCGCAGAAGCACCGCGACTTCTCGGCGGTGACGCACGTGGCGAAATGGAAGGGGATCCCGCCGTTTCTGATTCTGCACGTTGCCGATCATCCCGACAATTCGGCCCAAGCTCAGCGTCTCGGCGCGGTCCTCAAGGATGCGGGCATTCCCGTCACCGTCTTTGGCGCGAAGGAGACGAATCACACTCGAATCAACGCTGAGATCGGCCTGCCCGACGATCCTGTCAGCAAAGCGCTGTTCGATTTCGTCGCCGAGTCACTGAAGAAGTGAAGCGGCGTGTTCCTGAGGGGGGCGGGTGCGCTCCTCGCTTCGAGGAAGCACCCGAATGGGATCGCCGAATCCGGGGGCTTCCGCAGAGCCGGAGCGTCCCCGCCACACAGCCGTTCTCCTCGACTGCTACCTTGCTACAAAGGAGAAGAACCCCTCACCCTAACCCTCTCCCCTCCAAGGCGAGGGGCGAGGGGACAAAAGCAAGGTAGGGTGCGTCTCGAAGACTCGACGCACCCTACCTTGTTCCTATGCCGTCTCTGATTCGCGATGACGTTGGAGCAATCGTGTGGCTTCGCGTACCGTGTTCGTCTCTTGAAGATCGACGCCGCGAATGATCGCTCCACCGAAAGACGGCTCATGCTTGAGAAACTGTTGCTTCCGGAGATCAGGGAACTGATCGCGAACAAGGACGAAGAGACGCTGCGTGAGGCGCTCAATCGCTGGCCTCCGTCTGAGGTCGTGGAGTTGTTCGCGGACTTGTCCGACGAGGACGATCTGGCGGGGATGCACATGTTGCGTGGCCCCCAACGCGCACGTGTGTTCGAGTACTTGGCACGCGCGTCGCAGCGAAAACTGTTGGCCAATCTTTCGGAAGAGGATTCTCGTTCGCTGCTGAACGACATCGCCGACGATGACCGCACGGCGTTGCTCGCCGAATTTGAAGGAGCGGATCGACAACGGTTGCTGCGGTTGCTGTCGGAAGAGCAGCGCGTCATTGCCGAGTCGCTGCTGAAATATCCCGAGGGCAGCGTCGGTCGATTGATGACGCCGCACTTTGTGGCGGTCCATTCGCATTGGACGGTCCAACATGTCCTCGATCACATTCGCCAGCATGGCCAGGACAGCGAAACGCTCAACGTCGTTTACATCGTCGATCACAATCACACCTTGATTGACGACTTGCGCATCCGCCAAGTCTTGTTGGCTCGCCCACAGCAGCAACTCGACGAACTCCTCGATCACACGTTCGTGGCGTTGAAGGCGACCGACTCGAAACGTTCGACCGTGGAAGTCTTTCGGCAGTACGACCGCACCGCGCTGCCGGTTGTCGATGATGACGGCCGGTTGCTGGGTGTGGTCACAATTGATGACGTGCTGGATGTGGCGGAAGAGGCGGCCACGGCGGACATGCAGAAGCTCGGCGGGTTGGAAGCTCTGTCGGAGCCGTATGTCTCGACACCGCTGTTGACGATGGTCCGCAAGCGAGCGACATGGCTGGTGGTGCTGTTTCTCGGCGAGATGCTCACCGCCACGGCGATGGGCTACTTCGAGGCGGAGATCGCCAAAGCGGTCGTGCTGGCGTTGTTTGTGCCGCTGATCATTTCGAGCGGCGGTAATTCCGGTTCACAAGCGGCCACGTTGATCGTGCGTGCCTTGGCGTTGGGCGAAGTGGCACTGAGTGATTGGCGAAAAGTTTTCTGGCGTGAGTTCTCTTCCGGCCTGATTCTGGGGCTGATTCTCGGCACGATCGGTTTTCTGCGGATCGCGATCTGGAGTCTCTTCAGCACCATTTATGGCCCGCACTGGATGTTGGTCGGCCTGACTGTGGGCCTCTCGCTGGTTGGGATCGTGCTCTGGGGAACGATCTCCGGATCGATGCTGCCATTCGCTCTCAAACGACTGGGACTCGATCCCGCCACATCCTCGGCTCCGTTTGTCGCGACGCTGGTGGACGTGACGGGGTTGGTGATCTACTTCACCGTCGCGCTGTTCATCTTGAAGGGAACGATGCTGTAAGTCGCTGCCGTGAGCCGTTTGGGTTGCGATATCCCGCGCGTCCATGAACGAGACATTTGGCTGTAGCCGAACTCGTGAGACTTCGGACGGAATCGTCGGCCAATCCCCGAACTCTCGCGAGTTCGGCTACGTCACATCGGTCGCCGCGTGCGGTCTATACCTCGCGCGGCGGAAAATGAAGTGTCGAGAGATCAGCCGGAACGCGCTAGCGTCCGGTTCGGAATTCAATCGTCTCTCGAACCGGACGCTAGCGCGTTCCGGCTAATGCGGTGAGCCTCATTCTCCGCCGCGTGCGGTATCGCTTGAAGCGGGAGGGTTCGAGCGAACACGTGGCTGACAACCCGACTCACGCGGCGATGGACTCGGGAGAACCTCCCTGACGATGGCGGGTCGTCAAGAGATGGATGGCGGCGGTCAGGCCGTGCAGAGCGTCGTCGATCTGGGCTGTTTGATGCAGCACGCGCAGGTTGTCGCTCAGCGAATGTTGCAACTCGGTCAGCTTCCCTTCGCCTTGAGAAATCGCTTGCAGCGTGCGGCCCAAGTCTTTGAAGTCGTCCCGCAACAGCCCCACGCCTTGCAGCGTCTTTTCGATATGTGTCAGGTGGTGGCTCTGTCGGGTTTCGATCTGAGTCAACAGGTTGACCAGCCGGTTGTCGGTCTTGGTTTCGAGGGCTTCGTGGCGTTCTTGCAGCACGTCGAGCGCCTTGGTCCACGCGGCCGCTTCCTGTTGTTGCCGGTCGTCGAAGCGTTGGAAGAGTGCGGCCAGGCTTTGGTTCCACGTCGC
>JAYTXB010000048.1:0-1690 GCA_043743205.1 Schlesneria sp. | reverse complement strand
GCCGCGAGCAACTGACTGTCGGGACTGAATGCCACGCACGAAGCCACGTCGCCAAAGGCTTCCAGTTCCCGATGAATCTTGCCATCGACGGCCGTGCGGATCGAGATGCGACCGTCCTCGCGCGCGACCGCCAACCACTGGCCATCGCGCGAGTAGGCGAGCGATTGAATGGCCTCCGCTTCGGGAGCGTCGGTCGGCGGAGCGGGTGATTTCTTGGCCGGTGGTTCGTCGGTCTCCGTCGCAGCGACAACGGCACTCGGGTTTCGTTCGAGCTTCGTCTTCTCGGTCTTCTTCTCGACATCCCACACCGTCGCACGGCCATCGGTGCCACACGCGATCAACCACAGTCCGTCCGGTGTGATGGCGAGCGACTTCGCCCCCGCGTTCTCTCCCCCGAGATCACCGAGCAATTCCTTCTTCTCTCCGTTCCACAGTTTGAACTCACGATCATTGGCAGTCGCGAGTCGCTTCGCCCCGAGCGACATCGTGACGGCGCGGATGCCCCGCTTGTGTCCTTTCATTACGGCGGTCTCTTCGCCCGTGGCGAGGTTCCAGACGCGCACGGTCGCGTCGTAGCCCGCCGATGTCAGGACCGTCGCATCGGCCGAGAAGACCGCCGCTTCGATGGTCTCCTTGTGTCCCTTCAACGCCTGCACCGACTTCCCCGTTGCCGCGTTGAGAACCATCAAACTGTCTCGCTCACGTTGCGGAGTTCCCGCGACGAGGATCGTGCCGTCCTTCGCAATTGCCACCGCGAGGATCATCCCCAACTCGACCTCATGCGCCTTCGTGAACTTCTTCCCCGCGACATCAAACACCCGCACGGTCTTGTCGAACGTACTTCCCAGCACGAGCTGCTTCCCGTCCGCAGACCACGCCAAGCAGTTCGTGCGTGCGGCCGGCCCGAGCAGCGTGTGCCGGAGTTCTCCCGTCACACAGTCGATCAACTTCACTCCCGCCTGCGGTCCATCCGGCCCGATCGCGAGCAGCGCACCATCGGGTGAGAACGCGACCGCCGTGATGCGACTCGCCTGCTCAAAGTGACTGACGACTTTCGCCTCAGCCAGATTCCAAATCACGACCTCGCTCTTCGACTTGTCTCCGTCGGGCAGTGACACCGTGGCCACCTGCTTCCCATCGGGCGAACAGACCACGTATGTCCACGTGCTGCCACTGACAGGACTCGTCGATGGCTCCGCTTGCGCCACGGCCGTCGCTACAAAATCGACAGGCTCGATATTCGGACCACTCGCGACCGGAGGCTCTTGCCCCAGTGCCGCCGCCGTCATCGCCCACAAGGTCATTGCGACCGCAGCCATCGTGAGCGTGAATTGCTTCGCCTCGAACAGCAACCTCAACGTGCCGACTCGACCCCGACATCGACTCCGTTGAACCGTTCCAATTGGCCGCGAGTCAACCATGTGATGCCTTACTTGAGTGACGGAGACAAGAATGAGTTCGTCCGCACGTTTTGAATTGAGGGTCGCCGAACTCGTGTGAGTTCGGAGGAAGTGAGGGCTCATGAATTCAACGACTCCAACACGGAACCAAGCTGACGGAGTCGATCGTAGGAGATCGGTTCCAAGAGTCAGCAACCCGATGTCCCCGCAGACGTGGCGTCTGAGCGGTGAGAAGTATGCCCGCCTGCAAATCGAACTGCCAGTCGAGAACAGTTGACCTGCCGGTTCTA
>JAYTXB010000047.1:0-4229 GCA_043743205.1 Schlesneria sp. | reverse complement strand
CGTGCAGGGACGTTCGTTCAGCATTCGGTTCACGGGGATCACGTATCGCGGGACGGTGGACCGTGTGATCGTGAAGGGATCGGGGAAGGACACGTTGCTGGTGCAGCTCGGTCTGCGCGACATCGCGCTGTCGATAGGCGGGACGTATGTGGATGGCGCGCGACACGCGGCGCAGGCCGGGCCGATCACGATTTCCATCGGGCATCGCTATCCGGTCTGGTTGAGCCTGGAAGTCACGCCGTACATCGCCGATCGAAAGATTCGGTTGAAGTCGCGCGGGGCGAGCTTCCAGATTCCGCAGGACAACTGGTTCGTGACTCAACCGGCGGGTGTCTCGACGCAGGGCTTCGGCATGACTCAAGAGGCGGTGACGAGCGGTCTCACGAACGGGCTGTATGGCAGCAAGGGCCGGATCGAAAACGAAGTCGTCAACATCGCGCCGAGCATCGTCGCTGAACTCGAAAAGCATTTGGTGCTGCCTGACGCGGGTTCGACGCTTTCGAACCTCTGGCCGCTGCCCGTGAATCCGCCGCGTTTGCAGGTCTATCCCGAACAGATCATGACCGATGAGAACGGTGTCTCACTGGTGGTCGGTCTCGTCGCTGGGAGCCTCAATCCGTTTGAGCCGGCTCCCAAGCTCAAACGTGTCGCGCCCGCTGGAGTCATGCTCGCACAGTTGGCGGGTGATAAGGCGTTGCATGTCACGGCAGCTCCTCAAATTTTGGAACCGCTCACGCAGATGGTGATCGACAACGATCAAGCCAAGCTCGACCTGCTCGACATTCCCGAGCCGCTCTTCGCGAAGCTCGCCGATCGCGCGACGTTGCAGGAATTGATCCCCGACTTGAAGCGTCACGGCGACGCACTGCAAGTGCGCTCAACGTTGCGCGTCACCAGTCCGCTCTCCGTAGGTGAGCCATCGCAACCGGCTGTGACCGACGGGTTGAAGCCGTTCGAGTTCAAGATGTCCGGCTTGCAGATCGACATTCAGATCAAGACCGATCCCACGCAGCAGCAATGGCAGTCGTGTGCCACGTTCGAGTTGCAGGTCTCCGAACAAGTGCGAGCCTCGTTGTTGTCGCCGTCTCACGAACAGCGGCAACTGCGACTCGAATGGCTCCCCGTTTCGAGCGTCACCGGAACGGGACGGTTCGCCGCCGGGTTTGAAGCGCGAGACAAGACGCTCAATGTCGAACCGTATCTCGCCCAGTTCCGTTCGGCTTGGCAAGCCTATACGCAGGGGACGACGGTCTCTGCGACCGACGTGGCCGACGTGACGCTCGGCACGTCCAAGCTGCGGCTGCACGATGTGAAATGGAACTCGCCCGTGATTGATGTCGCGTTCCATCTGGCTCGCATCAAGGTGACGAACCTCACCAAGGAAGACTTCAAGTACGAGACCAAAGCCCCGACAAGTGGGTGGGGCGAGACGCTCACCTTGAAGCCGGGTGACTCGCACGAGTTCGAGTTGCCGTACCCGCTGACCTATCGTCGCAGCGGCGCGAAAGGCCCCGAGGTCTATACGTTGATCGCGGGATCGCACTCCGAGTTCCGTGTCCCGTTGTCCGGCGGCCCGCCGACGCTGTTCGCCGCGAATCGCGCGGGAAGTCAGTAAGTGGGGAAGTGGATCGTGGGTGGTGAACAGCGGGCGAGGTGGCTCTTTCTGATCCCCTCGCCCCGGCTCTGCGGGGAGAGGATTAACCCGCATGATTGATTCATGCAGAACCACGGAAAACACGGAAGGGATTGAGTTGAGGGACGGCGCTGATTGACAACGTGCCTTTTGCGCGGAATTGCCTTCACAGATCACAACCTCTGCCGCCGGTTTCCTTCCGTGCATTTCCGTGTTTTCCGTGGTGAATAATCTGGCTTAGCGTGAGGAGTTCGCCTGATAGCGTCCCATCGGCCCACACGACCTCTTGTCGCGGACAATAAAGTCCGCTTTTCAAATCGCCCTGTTCCGAAGCGGCTGAGTGCGAAGCACCCTCACCCTAGCCCTCTCCCCGCAAGGCCGGGGCGAGGGGACATGAGACGAACAAGACAGGAAGACAACGACGATGAACTGGACGACGATGATTGGCCGAATGCTGGGCTACGACGATGTGTCGCGGATCGACGCGGCGCGGGTGTCGTTTGGTTCGGCATGGGCACACTCGTCGCCGGCGCTCCTGTTCTTCGGCTGCGTCGGGTTGGCCGTGCTGTCGTTCTGGTTCTATCTGCGCTGGCAGGTGCGAGGCCACCAGCCGACTCGACTGGCGCTGGCGGCTCTGCGTGCGGTGGCTCTCTGTTTGTTGCTGCTCATTCTGTCGGACCCGACGCTCGAACTGACCTTCGTCAGTCAGCCGAAGCCGGTGTTGTGGGTGGTGCTCGATGGCAGCGACAGCATGTCGATCCCCGACGAATTGCCCGAGGAGGAACGAACGAGCCTCGCGAAGGCCGTCGATCTGAGCGGCTATCAGGTGACACACGCTCCGAAAGACGGTGAACGTCCCGCGCGAGCCGACTATGCGCGCGCCTTGCTGGCAAAGAAGGACAAGAACCTCGTCGAACGGCTAACGAAAACGTTCCGACTTCGGACGTTTGTGTTCGGTGACGGCGAGGGCGTGCAGTCGCTGAACGGCAACGAAACGCGAGGCGATGTCGAGGACAAGCAGACTGTCTCCGCGAAGTCGCTCGTGGACCAGTGGAAGACGGCTGGGAGCGTGACGGCGCTCGGAGATGCCTTTGAGGATCTGGCTCGCAAGCACGCGACCGACAATCTGGCGGGAGTGCTCGTCGTCAGCGACTTCGATCAAAACGCGGGGGCCGCGCCGCTGGCTGCGGCGAAGAAGTTGGGTGTCCCCGTGTTCACCGTCGGAGTCGGGCCGTTGACCGCAGTCGATCTGAGTGTCGATCTGCTCGCGCCGCCCACGATGAAGAAGGCCGAATCGTCCTCGATCACCGTCACCGTCCGACAGCGCGAGTTGGAGAATGCCTCGGTCCATGTGAAGCTGTTCGCTCATCAACCGGGTGAGCAAACCAACGACGAAACGGTGCGAACGCTCGTCGGTGAGAAGACCGTCACAATCACCGGCTCCAGTGCCCCGGTCGAGTTCCCGTACACGCCCGAAGCGACCGGCCGCTTCCTGTTCACCGCCGAGGTCGATGCCGTCGCGGGCGAAGTCGTCACGCAAAACAACAGGGCGGAACGCGAAGTCAAAATCATCGACGACTTCCTGCGGCTGATGTACGTCGAGTACGAGCCGACGTGGGAATGGCGCTTCGTCAAGGAAGTCTTTCATCGCGACAAGCTGGTCGGTGCGCGCGGCTTTCGCACGTTCATCCGCTCGGCCGATCCGGTCGTTCGCGAGACGAACGAACTGTTCCTGCCGAACCTCACACTGCCGCGCAGCCAGTTCTTCGAGAACGACGTGATTTTCTTGGGCGACATGCCGACCACTGCACTGAGCACTCGTTTCTGTGAGATGACCAAGGAGTTCGTCAGCCAGTTTGGCGGGGGCCTCGTCGTGATGGCGGGACCTCGGTTTGGACCGGGCCAACTGGCCGAGACGCCTCTGGCCGACATGCTCCCCGTCGTCGTCGATCCCGATGCGAAGCGGCGCGATGACAAGGAGTTTCGCCTCACCCTGACACCGATCGCCAACCAGTTCGACTTCATGCGGCTGGGGCAGACCGATCAGGACAACCTCAAAGGTTGGAACAACCTCGGCAAGCTGCCGTGGTATCAGCCGGTGCGGCGCATCGAGGCGAAGGGGACTCAAGTTCTGGCCGAGCATCCGACCGACATGTGCGTCGATGGCAAGACGCCTCAACCGCTGATCGCCGTGCGGCAGTATGGTCGCGGCGAAGTCGTGTACGTCGGCTTCAACGAAATGTGGCGGCTGCGACGCATCTATGGTGAGGAGTACTATCGCCAGTTCTGGGGCCAACTCATTCATCGCCTCGGACTCAGCCATGCCCTCGGCAGTCACAAGCGGTTCGTCGTGAGGACCGATCGCCAGCAGTACCGCTCGGACGATCAGGTGCTGGTCACGGTCGAAGCCTACGACAAGGAATTTCATCCGCTCGACGAAAAGGACATTCCCGATCGGCGTCTGACGGCGGAACTGATCCGCCCGGATCGCGACTCGGACGGCAGTCGTTCGCAAATCTTCAGCGTCCCGCAACTGAGGCCCGGCGTGTTCGAGACCCGCGTGCCAGTCTTCAGCGGTGGCGAGTACCGCCTGCGA
>JAYTXB010000046.1:0-4874 GCA_043743205.1 Schlesneria sp. | reverse complement strand
GTCTCGCACTCCACGACCGGTCCCGACCGCACGCGCCGCGTCCACATCGACCACAACGTGCGCGGCACGTCGAGATATCGCAGCGGATGTTTGGCGAGTGTACTCGGGTCGATCTTCAACTCGACCAGATGCCGCACCGCGTCGAGAGCATCTCGAAACAAAAACTGCGTTCGTTCGAGTGTGCCAAACAAATTCGAGACCATCGGAAACCGACAGCCCTTCACGTTCGCAAACAACAGCGCCGGCCCCCCCGCCAAGTAAACCCGCCGCTGAATCTCCGCCGCTTCCAAACACGGATCAATCTCCGCGTCGATACGAACGAGCCGCCGATGCCGCTCCAAGTCAGCCACACACGCTTGCAGACTGCGATAACCCATGAAAGCCGTTCGTGAGGGGAAGATTGAGGAAAAATTGCTGCAAGAAAATCGGTGACAGAACACTTTCCACCACCCGCCAGTACTCATCTCTGCTATCCAGTTCGATGCACGATCAGACTCATTGCCTCAAATTTGGAGGGGGGCAAGGTCGGGCAACACAGACAGCATCTATTCCCAAGAGTGGCCTGCCTTGAGAGCCGATATGACACAGGACAACGGGTCCGCCAAGACAGTCTCGGGACGAGTGAACAAACGCCGGACGGGGAAGAGTACTCATCTTCCTAATCCGGTGGACTTCACTTGAGGATTTTCAAACTGTTGAAGAAGCGAGTGGGTTCAGGGCCATCGAGGTCATAGGCTGTGTCGCTCGTCATAATTACCAATGTGACTATGTTTCCATCAACAAAGTAATGTCGTAATCGAGTCCGAGCCTGTGTTTGTTTGTGCCTTCCATAGGTCTCAATTCCGGAGTACCGACCGAGGGTAGCTTCTCTTTGCACACCGATGCTAAATTTGTCTTCGAGGGTCTTGCGAACTGTGGCTAGATGAACTTCGTTTAATATGGGAGAACCCGATGTCGATGCTTCTGAATAGGCTGCAATTGTCATCGGCTTTCCGATTCTGAACGCGTTGACTGCCCAGCTCGTTACCCCCTGTCGTGATACTCGAACTGAATAGGAAGGGCCGTCCATTTCGACTTCAAACAGACCTTCATCTTCGCGGTACAGCTTCCAATTCTCAGCGGATAGATCGGAAGGAATCCAGACTACATCCGGATTGCCCCCAACAATTTGTTTGCAGCGCGCAATGATTTCCGAGTGCATGCTGGATCGTTGGATTTGCGGGATGACCGCGATGCCGCCACCGATAAGAACGACAACGACCAACCCCGCGATGATCCAGCCATTCAACCGGAACTGAGGACGACTCGATCGCTTGGTCGAACTCTTGGATCGTTTCGGCCGAGGCGGCGATGTTGTGTCGTCATCGACCGCACTCGCGAATTGGAGCGGTGCGCCGCAAAGCGGACACTTCTTCGGCATCCGCCCGCCCTTCGCAGGCGGCATCGTCGCATGACACTCGCGGCATTCAGGCATTGGGTTCGTACCTTCAAACTTGGGTTCAGCCTGCTGGGGAAGCCCCCTGCATTTCATGATTGCCAGATCGAACGAAAGCCGGACGGGCAAGAGTGCCCATCCTACAGAAGCGTGATGGACTACTTCGGCGACACCTTTAACGTTACTGACTTGGCATCGGCCTTTACAGTGAGTTCGATTGGCAGCTTGAATCTCACCGAATCGACTTTGCAAAGGCCTCCTTTGCCGTCGCGGCAGTAGCCGTAGGTCAGCGTGACGAGCAGCGTGGCGCGGCCGGTTGGTTTGGTGACGGGGATGCGGAACTTGGTGGACTCGCCATCGGTGGTTGCTTCGGTGCGAGTGTTCAACTGGTCGGCGGCGATCAGCGATTGTTCACCTTCCATGGCGACGCGGTATGTGACCGGTAACAGGGCGTTGAGCTTGTAGCCTTCGGGGAGAGTGAACTCGACTTTGAAGTCGATACCGTTGCTCGACGCGATATGTTGCGGAGCGAGTTCCACCGTGCGGACGTTGGTGCTGGTGGTGTGTGGCTCGGCGACGGGCTGCGGTGCGGTGAGGCCCTCGATGAGAAACTCGCGAGATTTCTTCGTGGCCAGTTCAACGGCCACGATCCGCAGATTGTTCGTGTCGGCGATGAAGAGCGTTCCGTCGGCGATGGCCATCCCGGCCGGTTCGGCGAGTTGCAATGGATTGAGTTCGGTCCCGCTCTTGCCGATGCCGAGCCACGTGATCGCTTCGCGCGTCTTAAGGTCCACGAACTTGATCTTGTGGTTGTAGCTGTCGGCCACGAACAAGCCACCGTTGTGGTAGAGGATGCCGAGCGGATGCTGAAAGCGGGCTTCGTCCTTCGCACCGTCCACGTCACCAAATTCAAACAGCGTCCGTCCGTTGGGCAGACTGTGCGGACCGACGGGCGTCGAGATCGTGCCGGTCGGGTTTTCCAAGTCGTTCTTCGGATCGGTCGTGATCTGGCGCACGGACGAGCCTTCGCTATCGACGACGTACAGATTCTTGCCGTCGGTCGTGATGCCCGATGGCTGAGCGAGCGCCCCTTGATCGAGTTCTCCGTTTTGAATGTCCTCGCGCCCAGAACCGGCGTACTGCCAGATCGTGTTCGACCCGAGCTGGTGCGCCCAAATCTGATGCGGTCCGGCCATCGCGACGTACAGCACGCCATCGACTACGCTCAAGTCCCACGGACTGTTCAGTGCGGTCTTGAGCAAGTCGCCGCCCGGCGCGCGAGTCCGAGCCTGCTCACCGGTCCCGGCCAGTGTCGAGACGGTTTTTTTCGCAAGGTCCACCGTGCGGAGTTGATGGTTCTCGGTGTCGGCCACGTAGAGCGTGTCACCGATCAGCGTCACCCCCTGCGGATGATCGAACTGCGCCTCCGAATAGCTGCCATCTTTCGAGCCGATCGCGCCGCTGCCGATCACACTCAGGAGCTTCCCTTCGAGCGAACTGACCACGATCCGGTTGTTGTTACTGTCGGAAATGAACAGCCGTTTGCCAGCCTCATCGGCCAAGACCTTGCCGGGGAATCGCAGCGGACTCGCCGCTGCCTTGCTTCGTTCCAGATCGAACTTCACGGGCGTTTCGTCGAGCGTTCCCTTGGCCTTGTGATATGCGATGAGCTTCTGCACAACCGTGTCGAGCAGTTCGCGATTCCCCTCACCCGAAACGTAGCCGCAGTACTGACCCTCGGGATCAACCAGCACCAGCGACGGCCAAGCCTTCACGCCGAACTTGCGCCAGACGATCATGTTGGCATCGTTGATGACGGGATGTTCGATCTCATACCGCAGGATCGCCTTGCGGATGTTGCCCGTCTCCTTCTCGTTGTCGAACTTGGCCGAGTGAACGCCGATGACAACGATTTCCTTGCCATACTTCTTTTCGAGGAAGTCGAGGTCGGGCAACACGTGCATGCAGTTGATGCAGCAGAAGGTCCAGAAGTCGAGCAGCACGATCTTGCCTCGCAGATCCTTCATCGAAATCGGCCCACCGGTGTTGAGCCACTCGACGCCGCCATCGAGTTCTGGTGCGGGAAAGCGGTTCGGAAACGGGTTGTCGTTCTTTCCCGGCACACCATCCACCGCTTCTTCGTCAGCGGGCTTCTCGGCCGTCTTCGGCTTGCCACTTGCCGCTTTGCCAGCAGTCGTCTTCTCAGTTTTCTTTGCACCGGTTTCCTGTGCCTCCGCGCGACGACATGAACCAACCGGATCGAAGGCCATCGCGCTGACCAACATCAGCAGCGTGAGACGACGAACGAACCGGGACGACAACAACGACAAAGCAAACAACATGAGCGGGTTCTCAAAACGGGCGAAGGTGAACTCGGGGGTGAGACAACGGGCGGGACATCAGGCTGGAGGAGGGCACTCTTGCCCGTCCGGCTTTGGGCTTGCGCGCGACGAACAAGAGGACGGGCAGGAGTGCCCTTCCTCAAAATTTCGGCTTGAAGCGTAACAGACCCCTGCGCGAGTGCCAACGTGATCGAACGTGGTGGCGAGTCAGATGCGAAACTCATCGCGTGGTTACTCAACACGGTCACACAATGACTCGCCGCAGTTTCGTCTCACACCATCAACCGATATCCTGCCGCCCGCCTGACCGGACACGTTTGACTGCATCTATCGAACCTTCTTTTTGAGGACCATTGCATGAGTGCCGAAGCCCGCGTTGCCGAGTTGAACCTCGAATTCCCGCCCGCACCCAAGCCGGGCGGCGTGTATCACCCGGTCGTCATCGTCGGTGATCTGGCCTACGTCTCGGGGCATGGCCCGATGCGCACCGATGCCACAATGATCACCGGCAAGGTCGGAGCGACGATGAACGAAGCCGATGCGTATCTCGCCGCACGGCAAGTCGGACTGACCATGTTGGCGACGCTGCGTCGCGAGCTGGGGAGCCTCGATCGGATCGAGCGACTCGTGAAGACGCTCGGCATGGTCAACGCCACGCCCGACTTCGGCGCTCACCCGCAAGTCATCAACGGCTTCAGCAACCTGATGGTCGAAATCTGGGGCGAAGTGAACGGCAAGGGAGCGCGGAGCGCGGTTGGCATGGGTTCACTGCCGAGCAACATCGCAGTCGAAGTCGAAGCGGTCTTCCAGTTGAAGCCGTGAGCCACACGGCAGGTTTGAAAAGAACCCCGTGGAACAAACCGCCCCACGCGAACCGGCTGCTCCCGAGTGCTCAGGACCGGCGCATCAACAACAGGCGGTATGAATCTGATGATCGAAAAGTCCGGGGCCTCACGGCACCCGGCTCACCCAAGCCCTACCAGTTATTGATGCGCCGACCCTAACAGCCCGTTGAAAAACGTAGGATGGGCATCTTGCCCGTCCGATTTCCCGCAGAAAAACGACGGCCTAGAAGGCCATCCTACAGTTTTTCAACG
>JAYTXB010000045.1:0-2867 GCA_043743205.1 Schlesneria sp. | reverse complement strand
GTTGTAAACAAGACACGGCGGTGATGGCGGAGCATCTGCGGGTGAATGTGATGCTCGGCCGGCTGAATGAGCAGCAACGGCGGTGGCTGGTGGCGCATGAGTCGATGCGGATGGGGTACGGCGGCGACGTTCGGATGTCGCGGATCACGGGGATGAACGTGGACACGATCGCCGCAGGCCGGAAGGAACTGGCCGATGGTTTGGTGGGTCGGCCGACGGATCGGGTGCGTTTGCCGGGAGGCGGGCGGCCGCGCGCTGAAAAAAAAGTCCGGCGCTCCTCGAAGAGCTGAAGCAGGCGGTCGAACCGGAGACGGCCGGGACGCCCACCGGCGACTCGACCAAGTGGCCCCGTCGGAGTTTGCGAAATCTGGCGGTGACCCTGGGGAAGCGAGTCTGTCCCAACGTCGTGCGGCGGTTGTTGCGGCAGGCGGGGTACGGGTTGCGAGCCAACGTCAAACGCTTGAGCGGGAAGTCGTCTCCCGACCGTGATCGTCAGTTCCGATACCTCGCCCGGCTGCGGCATCGGGCGCTGAAGGCTCGGCAACCGGTGCTGAGCATCGACACCAAGAACAAGGAGCTCGTTGGCAATTTCGCCAACGACGGCGCGTCTTGGTGCGAACAAGGCGAAGCGGTCAATACGTACGACTTTCCCCAAGACGCCGAATGCCGAGCGGTCCCCTATGGGATGTATGACGTGGCTCGCAATCATGGCCACGTGTGCGTCGGTCGCTCGGCGGACACCGGCGAGTTCGCGGTCAACTGCCTGCGCCGGTGGTGGCAGGCTCACGGAACCGTCTGGTACGTCGGCTGTGTTCATTTGCTCCTGCTGGCGGACGGCGGCGGCAGCAACTCGTCACGCAACCGCCTCTGGAAACGGGAGCTGCAAGCCTTCGCCAACGAGACCGGGCTGACCATTAGCGTCTGCCACTACCCGCCGGGTTGCTCCAAATGGAACTGGATCGAACGCCGCCTGTTCAGCTTCATCTCCCTGAACTGGGCCGGCCAACCGTTGCGAACGCTCGCGAAGTTCCTGTCTCTGATCCGCGGCACCACCACCCGCACCGGCCTCCACGTCACCGCCGAACTCGACCCCCGCAACTATGCCACCAAAATCAAAGTCCCCAACGCCGAGTTCAATACCCTCAACCTCACCCACCACAAAGTCTGCCCCAAGTGGAACTATACAATAGCACCCAAAAGGTCTCGGAAATAGATTCTGCACAGCCTCTAAGCGTGTCGTGCTTGTAGAAAGAAAGTTCGTCCGGGGCCTGACGAATTCCAAGGAGACAGCTCATGACGCACTGTTCCCCACGATCAGGAAAGAAGCGTCTGCCGCAGGCTGCGGTATCGAGCAAATCCTCGGTCAAACGAAACCAGTTCGAAGTCGGCAGACTGCGCGAAAGCCGCCAGATAGGCGTCGGTCCAGACGTTGGTGGAAAACGATTGAAGCTGTGTGAAATCCCGCCATGTCGTTTCCAACTCGCTCGGTTCTTCGGCGAAGGCCACGCGGTAATCGCTGAGGATTTCGTCGTAAAGCTCCCAGGCCGCAGACATCGGCACGGCATCCTGCGGAAAGATTTTGCGGTTCGTTGCCAGACGCAGAAAGCCCATTTGGGTCACGCGGCAGAAACAGCAACTATCCGCCACGACCGATTGCATCCACGTTTGTGCCGACGCATGGTGTGCGTGCGACTCAAAAGCCAGTGCCAACCAAAAATTGACGTCAGGCAGATGCATCTTCGGCGTCCAGGATTTCTCCGATTTGCTCATTGGTCAAGCGGACGCTTCCCGGTGCGGCAGATCGAACCAGCGGGAACGTCACTCGCTTCCGGCGGGGAACGACATGAATCATCGGCTGGGAGCGCACCAGCACCGTCACCGGAGTTCCCTCGGCAAGTGTCTCGGGACCGTCGAACACGACGACGCCATTTTGAATGTGACCTGAGATTTCCATGTGCGAATTGTGCAACTCAGACCGCGTTCGGTCAATCACCGAGTTTCGACGGAGCACGCTTGAAATGACCATTTTGCCTCCAACATCCGCATCCCGGCCGACCTTGAGACTTCGATTCAACAACGGGGTGAAACTCCCCGGCCCGCTCTCGATCGGCTCCGGCCAACATTGCGGACTTGGGTTGATGGCTGGAATTGACCAATGATTGCATCGCCATAGTCGCGAGTTTGAATGACGCAAGACCACATTACCAACTCGTTCCCTGAATCAACTGGACTGTGCGATGCTCGTAGTCGATCTCCAGCCGATGCGGATTCAGGAGAGCGGTGCCGATCAGGCATTCTTTGCCCGAACCGACGAGCACTCAGTCAGCAGGTCTTCTCCGAACCACTCGAAGTTCAGGGCATACCGGAGGTACTCGAAGCTCTGCTGCGAGGCGAGTTCCGCTTGAAGCGTTCCCAAGGGGAGCGAGTGTGGCCCGCTTTCGCCGAAAGCGGGGTGCATCATGAAGCGGCTTTCGGCGAAAGCCTTCTACACTTGGATTTCTTCGCCGACGATCAGCGTTCCGTTGAAAGCGGTGTCGATTGGCGAGCGAGTGCGGAAGGTGTTGATGGGGTGCTCAAAGAAAGTTCGGAGCGATGTGAATGCGTCCGGGGTCTTTTCAGGCAAGCAAGCTGACGGCTCGCCGCTGGGCGAGGGACATCAGCACGCACACTACTTGTGCGAAGCAGCCGCCGAGGATCGGCGAATTACTCATCTGACGGTCTTTGCGCCGGCGGGGTTCGACGCCGAGGATGAGTTGGCGTTCGGCCGACTAAAGTGGACCCGCAGTGAAGGTTAGGTAGCCACGTTCGCCAGAACGTGGGTTTTCTCGCGATTCGCCCACACTCTGGCGAGCGTGGCTACCCAGAGA
>JAYTXB010000044.1:0-7024 GCA_043743205.1 Schlesneria sp. | reverse complement strand
AGCAAGAGGACTCGTACAGCGCGGCTGCACCACGGGAAGGATCGGCTCGACATGATGGACTCCAGCGGCACAACGGGAGCGAGAAGCCTGTTGAAGAAGTGTGTGTGAAGTAACCCGCAGCGTGAGCGAGGAACTTCTGATTGATGCTTGCACTTCTTCACCGTCCCTCGCTCACGCTGCGGGTTACGGTTACTAGCGTCACGAGTTCCATTGAGCATCGCACGAGTGGCATCGAAAACCGATGATCGTGGCGGAGCCGGGGATTTCCAAACCTTGGCGGTTCACTTGTGCATCATCAAGCTGCAGTGGCTCGACCACTGGCGAGTGACAATGACGACAGAGACGATTTGAAAAGAGAAGCCGCGCCCGTGCGATCACGTCCAATCGGGGAGCCTTTTTGTAAGCGACATGGTGAGCGGCCGGATGGTCTTCGACAGACCGGCTCTCAACGAACTGACCTCGGCGCGAGCGAGGGAACTGAAGCAGTCGCGGCTCGTCCAACACAGCCGTTGAGACCGCTGCGCACTCATCTGGCCAATACACACTCAGTCGGCTCATCCTTGAGCTCCTTGAAGAGGGGTGAGAACTTCCCCGAAAGAAAACAGCTCGTTTCGAGCGGTGATCACGGAGAGCGACATCCTGTCAGGTTCGGGTGGTCGTCAGCCTCAGAAGCTGAGACCGGCCGAATGGAAGGGGCGGAAATTACCGATTGTCATGCGGCCCGGCAAGGTTGTCTTGGCGCGATGGCAATGATTGTCGCGATGGTGGCGACTGATGTGGTACAGGCCTGTCACCACGACGGCAGATTGCGGATGAGTGCCCTCTGAGAGGAGCGAGTTCCCCGAACGCGCCGCTTCGACCGGTAATGCCCGTAGTTCTTGCGGCCGTTTCGGAAGCGATCCGCTTCATTGACTTGTCAAACCAGTCTGAACTGACCGATCTTCGGAGGTGGCATATCCGTCACAGGATCGAGCAAAGTTTCAAAACCCTGCCCGATGACGGATTCCTTTCGTAAAGGCGGTTGCTTATAGTCCCGGCCGTCTCTCCCTTCTGGAGTTCTCGGCATGTCGGCATTTCTAGTACCGCTCGACCCGGGTCTGTGTCTCATCCCGCTTGAAAAAGCCATCGTGCTGATCGGTCGCCAAGCCGATTGCGATGTCTCGCTGACACACAGCCGCAAGGTCTCACGCAAGCATTGCTGCGTGGCTCAAGTCAACACGTCGTTCGTCGTGCGCGATCTCGGCAGCACCAACGGTGTGTTCGTGAATGGCTCGCGCGTGCGCAAGGAAGCGGGGCTGTTATTCGGTGACGAACTGGCCATTGGCGATGTCCGCTTCCGCCTGCAAGCGGAAGCGCCGTCGAGCAAGATTGATGTGAACAAGGCGACCGAAAACCGGCAGACTTACGAGGATCCCGAATCGGCGCGGCCCGCAGTGCGGCAGCTCCCTTCCCTGTCACCAATCCCTGCCAACTTGAATAGCCCCATCCCCATTCCTGAGATGGGGCAGGACTTCGCTGTAGAAGCGTCCCTCGTGCAGATGAAGCCCGTTCGACGAAATGGCACCAGCCCCGATAGCCAACTGCCAATCGTCGAGTTTGACCACGAAGACGACGTGGTGCCGCTCGCGTCGGATAGCTTCTGAAGCAATCGACTTCGATTCCCTTTTTTCGCCTCTCACTCACGCCGTCGGTGCGCGAGCCTTCACGATCGGGTTCGTCAGCGTGCCGATCCCCGTGATCGAGATGCTCACCTCATCGCCGTCTTCCAGAGTGAAGTTGTCGGGCGGAACGACGCCGGTCCCCGTGAGCAGGAACGCGCCACGAGTCATCTGATTCTCGAGGACCAGCCAACCGACCAGTTCTTCAAATCCGCGCTTCATTTGGTCGAGATCAGTTTCTCCCGTGAAGACGGCCGCGCCACCGCGATTGATCGTCAATCGAATCTTCGTCGCGGGTCGATCGACCGGTCCTTCGGGAATCCAGACGAAAGGGCCGAGTCCGCAGCACTGGTTGTAGACCTTGGCTTGAGGCAGGTAGAGCGGGTTCTCTCCCTCGATGTCGCGCGCAGACATATCGTTCCCGACGGTGAACCCAACCAGCTTTCCACTGGCGGAGATGACCAGCGCCAACTCCGGTTCGGGGACCGACCACTTACTGTCGGCACGCACGCGCAGAGGCTGACCGGGTCCGGAGACACGACTCGGAGTCGCCTTGAAAAAGATTTCGGGACGCGGCGCGGTGTAGACCTTGTCGTAGTGGGACGCCCCCGCCTTCGACTCTTCCATGCGCGCGACCTGGCTGCGTTTGTAGGTTACACCTGCCGCCCAAACTTCTTGCTCGTCGATCGGCGCGAGGACCGTCACCAACCGCGCATCGAGCGCCGGTGCGGATTGATCGACGAGAAACTTCGTCATCCCGATCGGATCGGGTGAGTTCAACACGTCCATCAAACTGCGCACGTTCTCGACCTGCGTCAGATTGAGAACTCGGAATCGTCCATCGTCTTCCACCAGAGCCACACGCACCGAGTTGTCCGCCAGCTTGAGCTTCGCCAATCGCATTTCAATTTCCTTCGTGGAGCAATCCCATGTTGTGACCGACCGAGTGCGGTCCTATGTGGTGAGGACCGACGCATCAATCAGTGGCCGAGGAAGCCGAACTCGTGAGAGTTCGGACTGAAGTCTCACGAGTTCAGCTACGCCAGTTATTGCTGCGCCGATCCTAAGCCTCGTTGATGTCGAGCGAGATATAACCCCGACACTCGACGACAGGAAGCGAGGACGCATCGGGTACAGCCGTCAAGTGGAGTCACGCAGCCACTACATCAGGGTAACGCTGTCGCTCCGCGACAGGACGCGCGTCGATGAGTGGGTGTCCGCTGACGAATCAGCGGCGACTACAATTCAACGTCGATTTGCGTTCTCGCTACCTGTCGCGGAGCGACAGGGCTACCAACCCTGACAGGGCTACCAACCCTGAGCAACGGCTTCGTTTATCCCGGCAGAATGCGGCGCATCCCTTCGGTCAGTACGTCGTCGATCTCCGGTTCACAGAATGCGACGCTGACTTCATAACCACCGTGGGGGTACTCCTCTTTCACAGGGATGTACCAAGGCCCGCCGTCTCCATAGGCCGCCGTGCAAACGAAACTCTGCTTCGCGAGGCTCTGCGCGCGGAGCTGGTATTCGATGAAGGACTCGGCGGGAAGATGCAGCAGTGCGACAGGCCCGATGTGCAGCGAGCTCAGCACGATCGGAATCTTTTTCTCGACTCGTCGCAGCCACGCGAGCATGTACGACGGACGGTTACGATTGACGACCGCGTTCGTTTTGGTGGCGATCTGCTCGGCAATCATCGCGGCGTGCAACGAGGCTCGTGGCGGAGGCAACACTTCGGCGGTCTTCCACGCGAACGTCTTGACTTCGGCCCGTTCGAGCTTTGCTTCCGACGCCACGATCCCTTCGTAAAGCCGCTGCGTCAGGACGGGTCTCACGGACGTGGAGCCATCGTTGTACTTGCCCGCTGACACGTTGCCTGCACAGCCGGTGAAGTAGATGTGCGTACAATCGGGTTCGTCTTGCTGTCTCTGTTTGCGAGCCAGTCCCGCGAAGTCGCTGGTCGCTCGCCCATCGCCGTAGTAGCTCATTGGATGCGTGGCATAGTAGTGGAGCGACGCCACTTTCTTCGGCCCGTCGAAGAATGCGACCGTCTTGAGAAACGGATCAATGATCCCTTCCGGCAGCGCGATCAGCTTCTCGTCTTTGCACGCACTCCCGCGCATTGCGATGACGTGACCGGCCTCATCGCGATAGACGCGACGGTTCGAGGCAATGCGATCGACCTGCCCCTGGCCCCAGCCGACGTGCGTCACCGGTCGCGCCTGCTTGATCGCTCGTTCGACGGCAGCGCGACCCGTATCGAGGCACCGCTTGAAGAACTCAATGTCCACAATGTGCGGCAGGTCTCCCTCGGCCAGCACGATCCGCTCCGCTTCCAGACATGCGAACGGTGCGTTGTGCTGATGGACGCAATGCACGGCCACGCGATCCGCCGTCGTTCCGGCGGCTTGGGCGAGTGCCGTCCGCCATTCGACATGAGCTTCATTGAGCAACCCCGTCCAATCGACCGCACACAACACGATCGGCTTCCCCGCACCGAGCAACACCACACCGACTGCTTCGAGCGCGTCATCCACGACCTCAATCGGCTTGATCCAACCGCCGCAACACGAATGCCCGATCGGCGGCGTGACATCGAACCGAAACGGCGCGACATGCAAGCCGCCGGCACTCGCTTCGGCCGCCTGCAAAGCTTGGCTCACCGACAACGTCCAACCGGCTGCTGTTGTAAGAACCGTCTCCTTGAGGAAGTCACGTCGTGAAGAATCGCGATCTAAGAAGTTCATCGTCATGGCACGTCGCTCCTGATTCGGGGTGAGAGTCCGTTAGATCACGCAGATCAACGGCCGTTGTAAAGAGCAGCCACGGACGAGTCCATCGTTAGCAACTTGCCACGTCAGGAACCTCGCGACAGAGGTGTCGTTAGGCGATCGGCAAGTGTTCACGGACCCAGACCAACTCGCAGCGTGAGCAAGGGAGTCCATCGAGCGACTCCCTCACTCACACTTTGATCCGTGGAACTGAAGTTGTCTCCGAGGCCCCGTTGGGGCGAATACAAGAATGGAGCAACATCTAAACTCACGCTTCGCCTTGGTAATTTACGCTCTCCGCCATCCGTGTTGAACGCCGTGCCGCTCAGTTTGGAATTCAACACCAGTGGCGGAGAGCCGTAATTTATTTCCTACTGCCCGCCATAAAAGCCCCGTCTTTTCTTTTAGAACTGCGCTATTGGACTAGGAGCGCCGCTTACACGGTGCCGTTCGGCGTGCAGGCGAGTTGAGCATAGTCCGGGCGTTCCGCTGCCGACCGGGCACGAAAGGCTTTGATGATTCGGCCGTCTCGAACCACGAACGCGCCGGGCAGTTGCAAGCCGTTGCCGATCATCGAACCAAACCCATATCGGAACAGCGAGCCTTCGAACAAAGCTCGCCAAATGACTTGCGGCCCTGCGAGTTCGCTCAAGGTGCCGAAGCGAAGTTCCAACCCTCGATAGACGCGACGATCCGGATCGCTGACTTGGTCGATGTCGGTGAGTCCGTGCTGTTGGAGGAGTTGTACTCCTTGGGCGGCCGATCCCATGTGAACCACAATCGGTCGCACCTGTGCGGCACGAATCGCCTCACGCTGACCTGCCAGGTCGTGGAGTGCCTCACGACAAAAGGCACATCCGGAGTGACGTAGGCAGACGATGAGCAAGTCCTGCTGTCGTGACAGGTCGAGCAGAGATTCGCCGCTCTGCGTCGTCGCGGTTCGCAGGGCCTCTACAAGTGTCCGTGCGTCGGTCTCGGTGCGTTGAGCTTCTTGGAGCCGCGCTGCCTGAATCAAGATCGCCGCAAACGGGAGCCACCAAGCGATGTCATTGGTCACGATGGTCCATCCCGCCTGCCATGGAAATTCACCGTTCATGGCGGCATAGACGAAGCCGATGGGGCCGAAGACTTTGCCCAGCAGTCCGACGAGTACTAATGGCCAGCGCGTCACGGGATCACGCGCGGCCAACGCATAGCCGACACCATAGACGCCAATTACCATGCCAAGGCATTGCACGATTGCCGGATAGTTCGGCGTTGCCATTCCCATCCACCGAAACGGTGCGAGTGGAAACAGAATGACGAACGCGGCCCATGCCAAGTTGTAAATGGCGGCCGCATAGAGCACGCGAGGAATCCAGCGGGGAACGGTCGTGGATTGAATCGACATCGCGTCGCTCCTTGTGAGTGGCTGGTACACGGTCATAACCGTGAACTGTGGCGAAGATTAACGATCGGCACCTCAATCACGGTTCTGAAGGGAAAGGTGTCTTGGTGTTAGCCCCCACGGGGCGTTGTCTTTTAACCTAGGGTTGCCGCATCCTCACGGCAACCTTGGGCTAAAGGACTGTGCCCCGTTCGGGCAAATACGGGTCGCATTCACACGGTCGGGTCAGGAAATTGGAACGCCCGGCCCTAGCACCGAATTATCGCCAAAGACTGTCTAAGGTCGCTTGCGCGTTCGGATCGTGGCCCGCCATCAGCGCGACGATGACCATTCCATATCCCTGACCTTCCGAGACCGTGCGCGAGTAATCCGGCTCCGTCTTGCCGAACGCGATGCGGCATTGCACCGGAACGGTCAGTGGCATCGTGACGACATACTGCGACTTCCATGCGTCGTAGAGCGCTCGCACGTCGTCATCCTGTTGCCTCTGACTGACGACGGTTGGACGCAGCGTGCCCGTGGCATAAGTTGCCTGGCGCGGAAACAGGACGCGCGGTGCAGCGGCTTCGACCCGATCACCTGCCACGAAGCTCATTGAAGCCAACAACAACGCGCAGGGAAAGCTGAATCGCCTGGTCATCAGAACCTCGCCGTGAAAGCGTCGTGTGTCGAAATCGGAAGAGAGTTGTGCCCAGCGTGGCTGTGAAGAATTCCTCATCGGTCAAATCGGCTGACGTTCGCGATTCGGATCAACGGGGGCGACAACTCAGGAGTGACGGGTGCAGTGCACAAATTCGGAATTGCAGTCAGGGTTACACCCCTCTTGCCGCCGAGGAGGATACCGCGTCCCGCGACGGTTTCGACAAGACCGTCTTGAAAAATGTTCTGGATGACATCTCTGTCGGGAGTTCAGACCAAGAGTAAGCTCATGACGACGAGCCACCACGTGGATCACCCGCGCCTCAGATTTCACCCTCCACGAGTGACAGAATCGAAGTCAAGCTCTGGCGGTTGTTCAGACGATAGACGTTCCAACAACTATTGTGTTGACGCCGAAGGAGACGGCGTGTACTGTCAGCCATCATGACCGTCGCTCGTTCCAATCTCGCTCGTCAAACTCGATTCGATTCGCTCCAGCAGGAGGCCTATCTGAATCTGTGGCGGACATACGACAGACTCAAGGTCGTCGAGGATGAGTTGTTCGTACA
>JAYTXB010000043.1:0-1094 GCA_043743205.1 Schlesneria sp. | reverse complement strand
CCGCGCAGTTCGAGTGGCAGGCCGATGTTTTCAGAGACTGTGCGCCACGGCAGCAGATTCGGTTCTTGAAAGACGAACGCCACGCTCTGGGAGGTCCGGCGCGCTGTTGCCGGAGCTTGTCCGGCCACGGTGAGTTCCCCGGATGTGTGCGGCATCAGTCCCGCGATCAGCCGCAGCAACGTCGATTTGCCGCAGCCTGAAGGGCCGAGGATCGCGGTGAATTCCCCCGCGCGCATCGCGCACGAGACCTCGCTCAGCACGACTCGCTCCGCATCGAAGGTCATCGTCAGACCCTGAGCGACGATGAGCGGCAATGCCGTCTGGCTGATGAGTGGCTCAACAGTTGTCAACGCGGGTTCCTCGATTGGCAAAGCGATCGACTACGACCGATGCCACACTTCATCCGTCAGTCGGACGTTTATTTTTGCGGTGAAAGTCGTTCACGATGTTGCGGCGAATGTGGACGCCGATCCAGCGGGCGTACCGTGCCATCCACGCAATCAACTTGCTGTGGAGCGGGAAGACGATGACCGCTTGATTACGTCGGACTCCGGCGAGCATCAGCTTGGCGGCGCGTTCGGGTGGGATGGCCAAGCGTACGCCGGTCGCGGTCGTTTCTCGAAAAGGGAGCTTGCCCAAACCGACTCCATTATCGAACAGGTGTGTCGCAATGAAGCCGGGGCACGCGACACTCAACTTGACGCCGTACCACTCTGCCTCGGATCGCATCGACAGACTCATCCCCACGACCGCGTGCTTGGTCATCGCGTAGGCAGACGAAAGCGGCAGTGGTGCGAGCCCCGCGAACGACGCGGTGTTGACGATGTGACCGAACCGCTGCTTGGCCATAATGCGGTACGCGGCCATTGTCCCCCAGATGCAGCCTTCGACATTGACCGCCAAGATGCTGCGCCATTGGTCAGCAGTCATTTCGATGGTATCGCCCGCGATGGCGAACCCGGCGTTGTTGAACATGAAGTCGAGTCGTCCGTGTCGGGCGGCGATCTCTTCGACAACGCGGTCCACTTCGGGTTGCTGCGTGACATCGAGTCGCACGGCCTCCGCCTGCCCCCCCGCCGCGATCAGCAACGAAA
>JAYTXB010000042.1:0-7743 GCA_043743205.1 Schlesneria sp. | reverse complement strand
GCGGAATTCTTCGTCTTCGATGACGTGCGCTTCGACCAGAACGAACACGAAGCGTACTACCACCTCGACAGCATCGAAGGGCAATGGAATCGAGGCCGCATCGAGTCGAGCGGCAACGGATCGCGTAGTAACAACGGGCAGAAGATCCGCTTCAAAGAGGGTTACTTCCCGCTCCCGCCCGTCGATACGCTGCAAGACCTGCGAACCGAGATCATGCTGACACTGCAAGACTGCGGCGTCGAAGTGGAAGCTCAACACCACGAGGTCGCCACTGCGGGACAGTGTGAGATCGACATGCGTTTCGCGCCGCTCGTTCGCACCGGCGACAACCTGCTCCTCTACAAGTACGTCGTCCGGAACGTTGCGTCCAAGCACGGTAAGTCGGCGACCTTCATGCCGAAGCCACTTTGGAACGACAACGGATCGGGGCTGCATCTCCACTTTTCTCTGTGGAAGAACAGCACGAACCTCTTCGCCGGTTCTGGATACGCCGGGTTGTCTGAGACGGCACTCTTCGCGATCGGCGGCATCCTGCAGCACGCTCCCGCGCTGATGGCCTTCTGCTGTCCCACGACCAACAGCTACAAGCGACTCGTTCCCGGGTTTGAAGCGCCGATCAATCTCACGTACAGCAGCCGCAATCGTTCGGCGGCCATTCGCATTCCGGTCCACACGCCACGCCCGGAGAACAAGCGGATTGAGTTCCGTTGTCCCGATGCTTCGGCGAACGGATACCTCGCAATGTCCGCCATGTTGATGGCCGCGATCGACGGTATCCAACGCCGAATTGACCCCGGCCGACCGCTCGATAAAGATTTGTATGACCTCGCGCCGGACGAACTGACCGACGTTCCAAAGGTGCCTGCGTCGTTGGAAGAATCGCTCGCCGCACTTCGTTGTGATCATCAATTCTTATTAAGAGGCGATGTCTTCACCGAAGACGTGATCGATACTTGGGTCTGGTACAAAACCGAAAAGGAAGTCGAAGCCCTCCGCCAACGCCCGCATCCGTTTGAGTTCGCGATGTACTACGACATCTGAGGCGCGCCGCATGACATCTTTTGAAGAAGTCTATACAGCAGCGACAAGTTGGCTGGGCGAGCGCGAGCTGCTGCTCAACTCGCAGCTTCTTCAAATGGCGTCGGGAGATGAAGCTCTGCGAAATGAGGTTCGAGCGTGCCTGTTGTCTGACGGCGTGGCACTCGATCGTTATGGAATCGGCCTGGTGCGCGGCGAGCGTTCCATCGCTGAACAACTCGCCGGACGCAGCCGCCGCGACCACTTTGAGCAAAACCATGACGACCCTTCAGCAGTGACGTTTGCGGAAGTAACCGACCTCACACGCACGTCCACATCGAGTTCCGATTCGGATGCTGATATCAACGCCGAACAGTCTGCCGAAGCCGACTGGTGGCTGATGGCTGGAGGTGCAACACGTGGGCCGTTCTCGTTCGAGACGCTGCGACGAATGCGGCAACGCGGTGAGATTGCCGATACGAATTTGGTTCGCCAAGGTGAACGCGGACAGTGGTGCGGTCCTCACAATGTCGAGGGACTAGTCGAGACCGCAGAGGGCGTCGAGACCGCGTTGCCGCTCGCGAGGAAAGACGACTCGCTGCGAGAGGCCGGGCCAACACGCCGCGCGAACGCACCAACACGTCTCGCCGCGAACGAGCGCGAAAAGACCGCGAACGGCGAGGCCACGAATCGACCAGTGGCAGCGCCGATCGTTGTGTCTGCTCGCCCTGAAGCCACCGGCGATTCCATCACGCGAGGATCCGCCCCCGACAGCGAAGGTGAATGGGAGTTCTTCTTGTGGGAAGGAGGACGCCCGGTCGGCCCGGTATCTCGATCTGATCTGCACGAACGGCTGGAGAAACATCTATTACTAGAAGATGAGTTCGTTCAAGTCGGTGTGGACGGCGAATGGCAGCCAGTATCGAAGGCGCTGAACATGCGCCGCTCGCCGTTGAAGACACTCGCGAACAGCAAACGTCTCGACACACCGCCAGACTCGACTCCGCAGGATCGCTCCGACCAGCACCGGTCTGATGCAAGTGTCTCGACAGCAAGGTCTGCTCGCGACACAACGCGCAAGCCGGTCCAGTCAGCCGCGAACACGGACTCGCCCTTCAACACGACTACTAATGCCGGCCGAGCTTGGCAACACGCGGCGGCGTTCGTCGGAGGAACGCATCGCTTGCAAGGCCTCGTAGCGGCGCTGGTCGCACTCATCGCGCTGGTCATCTGGCTGAGACAACCTCCCACCGCCAGCACGATCTATCGCGAGTTCGCTCAATACAACATCAAGTTGGCGGAACTACGAGCCAAACGGACGGGACCGACCGACTGGAAACAAGCCACTGTGCGCGATCAACAGCGCGTGCAAAGTCTGCTCGACAGCTTGAAGAAGCGAGCCAGTGCTGCACGGCCAATCGAGCAACAATTGCTGTGGGCCGGACAGTATGGGTTGGTGCAACTGTTCAAGCATCCCGTCGATGCCACGGAATTTGAGCGGCACTTCGCCACTCACATGAGTCTGGCGAAGAAGATGCTCGCAGCAGGGACCGCGACACCCCCATCCACGAACATGCCGTCCGCTCCTTCGTCCGTCAATTCGCCAGGTTCAAGCATTGGAACATCAGTCGAGATGAAGCCGCCTCAAGTCGGTGAGCAGAAATGAAGTCCGCGACTTTCAATGCCGCAGATTGACACTACGACGCTCGCCAAATATAGAAGCCAGCTAATTCCAGCCCTGTTGCCACGCGGCTGGTCGCCGCCGCGACAACCAAGGATCTGACCGGATGACGGACCAAACTGAGTCGGATGAGTTGAGTCGGACGCTCAATCAGTGTGAGGCATCGCTCGACTATCGCTTTGCCAACCGTCAATTACTCGCGCTCTGTCTGACACATGCTTCGATCGCCCGAACGCGGCTGGAATCGAACGAGCGGCTAGAGTTTCTGGGCGATGCCATCATGGGTGCTGTCGTCTGCGAACAACTCTTTGAACTGTACCCCAGTAAGACCGAAGGCGATTTGACTCGGGTCAAGTCGGTGATCGTCAGCCGCACGACCTGCGCCAAGATCAGCGCCGACTTGGGCCTGCATCGCTGCGTTCAACTCGGCAAAGGACTAGCTGATCCTGACCGACTCCCCGCTTCGATTATGGCCGCTGTATTTGAGTCGATCGTCGCGGGCGTCTATCTCGACGGAGGCTTCGATGCAGCACGCATACTCGTGCGCCGCTTGATGGCTCCTGAGATCGAACGCACAGTCGAGACGAGTCACGGCAAGAATCATAAGAGCCTGCTGCAACAACTCGTGCAGAAGGGCAACCGAGGAACCCCGGTCTACCAACTGCTCGATGAGAAGGGACCGGATCACTCGAAGTGCTTTCTGATCGCGGTCCTCGTCGGTAGTGATTCGTATGCGGCGGCGTGGGGTCCGAACAAGAAAGAGGCCGAGCAGCGCGCGGCCGACAATGCGTTGTGCCAACTTCAAGGACTGGAACCTCCCTACGCGATCTTCTCCCTGAAGTCGGACGTTGCCGCGCCACTCGCGGTGGAAGCCGCACTCGAAGTCGAGCCAATCCCGTGCGTGAGTCCCGAGCCGACCAGCACGCCAGAGCCAGTCATCGAAGACGAGCCGTTCGGCGAAATGCCAACGGAATTGGCCTGAGCATGGGCGCGCAATTCGGCCGTTGAAACGCCTCGGGTAAGCAGCTCGCGCGGCCTGCTTTTTTGAATCCGAAAATCAAGCAGGCCACAAGCTCGACGAGTCATTCTCCAACGAGCTGCTCTATCGCCTGTTTCTATACCTCGCGCAGTGGAAACTGAGGTGACAAGCCGCGTGGGCCATCATGTCAACGACTGTAGTCTTGTCGCTCCGCCGACAAGATGTCCCGTTGGCGGAGCGACAAGACTACAGTAGCGCGAGAAGGCGTCCGTTTCAGCCGCGTGAGGTATATGAACCGACTCGCTCTACCTGAGGCCGATGACAACTCGCCTCAAGTGCTCGTTACCAACGCCCACAACGAACACGTGACATGGCGGCGTGATGGATCTGCGCCACTGCTGAACCAAAGAAAGAAGTGAGGCGGTTGGTAAACCAACCGCCTCACTTCTTCGTTGTAGCAAGCGAGATCAAGCCGTAAGGCCGATCATTCAGGTCGTCGGCGCGGCCTTCTTCGCGGCCTTCTTAGTTGCCTTCTTGGCAACTGCCTTCTTCGCGACGGCTTTCTTGGCAACTGCCTTCTTGGCAACTGCCTTCTTCGCGACTGCCTTCTTCGCTGCTGCTTTCTTCTTGGCCACTTGCATGTACTCCTTCCAAGAGCTTTAGCATGACCGTCTCGACCGCTGGCGCACCGGGCTAAGCAGATCGGCTTCGACGAGTCACACCATCCGAATCCATTCGGCCCATCAACCCTGACAGGCCGCGTGTTTGAGACCTTGTTCACCATCTCGTGCGTCACTCATCGCGGCAGCAATTCGTTGACGTTGACTTGACAGTAAATGATCCAAGACCCCAAACACCAAACTGGGCGACATCCTACGTATTCCGAAGAATACTTCAAGGCAATTCTGCGCGTTGATGACAATAAAAAACACGTTTCGCTGAAGTTCTTTCGCTGATCGACGTGTTGATGCGCGCGGTGCCTCTTCAAGCAGGCATCCCATGCGCATCAATTGAGAAAGCAAGATCATGCTGAAGTCACGATCGAAAGCGCGCGCGACGGTAATCAAATGAGCAGCGATGACACGCGAGTCACTCACCACCGAAACTCACATCGATGATGAGAAGACGGCTCTCGCCATCACGTGTCCGTTCGAGACCGATCCGACGCAATGCTCATTTCAGGCTACGAAACAAGCTATTTCAGTGCGATGAACATCAACACACGGTGCCGCAGTGCGCATGACAAGAGACGACTCGTTCATGCAGTGCAGCACGCTGCACGGACCGAGTCTTCGACCGACTGGCGTTGTCTCACACAGCGCATCGGTGATTGAGTTGCCTGCTGCGGAAAGCGCTCAACGAGTATGAGCCGCGTTCGCGCAGTGACCTCATCGAACAACAGCGCGCGTTTCACCATGCTTCAAAAAAACATTGTGCTCGTCATACGGCGCACGCCGAGTCCATCGTCGTCATTGAGGTCGCGCGTCGAGGTCACGCAACACCTCGCGCATGTACCGCAGGCTCACGCGCGCGATGTGTTCGGCACCGAGTGCGTAGTCGAAGACTTCCACCGACACCCAGCCCGAGTACTCTGTTTGTAACAGAGCTTCGAAGATCGGGTGATAGTCCGTACGGCCCATGCCGGGGCCGAGCAAGTTGTCGTCGTTGACATGAAAATGTCCGGTCACGTCGGCGTACTGTGCGATCAATTCGGGGATCGAAGTCGGTTCGCTGAGCATCGCTTTCACGTCTTGATGCAGCACGAAATTCGGGTGATCGACCCGCTCCATCAACTCGACCGCGTCCGCACACGTGTTGATGAAATTCGTCTCTTTGGTTGTCAGCGGTTCCATGACGATCGTCACGCCGCAATCTTCCAACACGGGCATCGCCGCGCGAAACACTTCGGCCGCGCGATCCATTCCCTCTGCACGCGTCGTCCCCTCCATCAAGCTGCGTTGCATCGGCGAGCCGAAGACTATGAACGTCCCGCCAAGATCACCGCACGCTTGGCCGAGGTCACTCAAGTATTGAGCCGTCGCGCGGCGCACCGCCGTATCGGCTGTGGTGAGATGCAGTCCCTCCGTCTTGGCCAACAGCCAATGTAGACCGCAGATCGTCAGCCCATGCGACTCGGCAGTCGCACGCAATTCTTGTCGCCGCCCATCGCTGACATCCGTGATGCGCGGGGCGAGCGTAAACGGCGCGAGTTCAATCCCCGTGTACCCGGTCTCCGCGATGAACCGGCACTGACGCTCCCAATCCCAATCGACGAACAGTTCCTGACAGATGGCAAACTTCATAGTGGCAACTCCGATTCGTGTTCGTGCGTGGTCCCTATCGACTCTTGCAACAATCTGAACGGTTCTCGACGGCAAGTCGAGTCGCCCGTCAAAAACGATTTCAGCCACAACCCCTCACAGTGCTCCAGCCGTTCTTGCCGGTTGAGCCGACACTGGCGATTTGCACCGCCAAGATGGGCGGCAGTCTGAGAAATCTGCGTGTCGGGCAAAGTCATGGCGAAATACTGAGATGACGGTCGTCGAACTCGTCCGATGATGATTGCGGCAGAAATAGCTTCGATTGGTAGACGTGTTTGATGGGATCAAACACATCACTCGAAGGCTTCTTCGATCATGCACCGGCCCACGTGAAGGGCCGTCGGAGAAACACGTGCGACGGATCGCGGTGCGAATTTTAATTCAAGTTGAGTGGGTAGAGTGGTCGATCCTCCAAGGGACGAAACCGAACTGCTGCGCGCAACTTGAGAACCTCCGTGATTGACCACTTAAGTTCGCCGTTAAGACAGGACAAGGACCGATCGATGAGACATGCAGCTTGGATTGTCGTCGCAGCGAGTTTGTTGGCTCTCGGTAGCGACACGCGAGTCGAAGCCTTCTATTGCGGAGCGGCCAGCGCACGATGCTGCCCCTCCGACTCCTGTGCTCCGTGCGGCAATTTCTTGGCGGCCAAGCGCTGCTGCGGAACCCGCTATAAGACCGTGAGAGAAACTGTCTACGAACAGCAGACGGTCAATTGCTGCCGCACCGTTTACGAACAGTGCAGCGAGCAAGTTCCCGTAACCTGCAATCGCAACGTCTACGAGACCTGCTATCGCGACGAGTGCTACACGGTCTGCAAGCCCTGCTATCAAACGTGCTACCGCGATGTCTGCTGCACGGTTCGCAAGCCCTGCTTCCAGACCTGCTATCGCGATGTCTGCTGCACGATCCGCAAGCCCTGCTATCAGACCTGCTATCGCGATGTCTGCTGCACGGTTCGCAAGCCCTGCTATCAGACCTGCTACCGCGATGTCTGCTGCACGATCTGCAAGCCGGTCTATGAGACCAAGTGCCGCGAAGTCTGCTGCACGACTTATAAGACCGAAACCGAAACCTGCTACCGCGATGTCTGCTACACGACCTGCAAGCCAGTGACCGAGTCGAAGCAAGTCGAAGTCTGCACGGGTGACTGGGTCACCGAGACCAAGCAAATTCCTGGGCCGGTTTGCGCTCAACCATCTTGCACTTCGACCTGCAACACCGGCTGCTCGGCTACCAGCACCGGCTGCTGCCAAACGACTCGCACCGTCTGCTGCCGCCGCTGGGTGCCTCGCACCGAAATGAGAACGGTCTGCTGCACTCGCATGGTCCAAGAAGTCCGTCACTGCCAACAGCCCTACACGATTTGCCGCCGTGTGCCAGTCACCTGCATGAAGCAAGTTCCTTACACCTGCGTTCGCTACGAACAACAGACGATCAGCAAGAAGGTTCCTTACACGACCTGCTCGTGGACCTGTGAGACCATCAGCAAGAAAGTCCCTTACACAACCTGCTCGTGGACCTGTGAGACCATCAGCAAGAAAGTCCCTTACACAACCTGCTCATGGACCTGTGAGACCATCACCAAGAAGGTCCCGTACACGACCTGCACGATGACTCAAGAAGTTCGGTCCCGCAAGGTGCCTTACACGACCTGCCGCCAAGTCTGTGAGACCCGCATGGTGACGAAGACGCACTGTGTCCCACGTCAGATTCAAGAAACGAAGATCGTCTGCGTCCCTCGC
>JAYTXB010000041.1:0-2845 GCA_043743205.1 Schlesneria sp. | reverse complement strand
GTTGAGTTTCGTCTGCGAACGGCTTGTCCGTTTCTCTGTCAACAACTCCTGAGAGCCATCAATGATGTCAGTATATTTCGTCGCAATGAATCGAAGGGTGTGGTGTCGAGTCCTCGGGCTGCTGATGGCCACGATGGTGTGGTCGTGCGGGGAGCAGACTCGCAGCGCTTGCGGACAGGGGACTGTTCCTCCTCGTTTGGCTGTTCCTAAATCGGAAGCGTTGCGTGCGGCCGAGAAGCAGATTCACGAGATATTTCAGACCGAGTTCGCTGCCGCAAAGAAGCCGCCGGAGAAGTCGGCCTTGGCGGGCAAGCTGTGGGAACACGCCGAGAACACCGAAGAAGACGCCACCGCGCGTTACGCCTTGCTCGAAGCTGCACGTCTGTTGGCCGTGGAAGCGGATGAAAACAAACTCGCCTTCAATATCATCAACACACTCGCCACGCAGTTCGAGACCAGTGAGTTGGAGTTGAAGACGGCAGTACTCATCGCGAACGCGAAGGAGTCTCGAACCGCTCCCGCGCAGATCGAGTTCTGTGAGTTGCTCCAAACGACGATCGACTTGGCGACGACGGAAGAGCAGTTTGAGACCGCTGCCAAACTGGTGCCACTCCTGTCGATCTCGGCCGGAAAAGTGAAGGACGCCGAGCGACGCAAAGGCTTCCAATCGCGACACACCGAACTGAAGCAGCAGCAGTCGCAATGGACCGCCGTCACGAAGGCCAAAGTGACGCTGATGTCAGACCCCGACGATCAAGCGGCCAATGCGAACTATGGTCGTTACCTCTGTTTGACGGCGGGAGACTGGGACCAGGGACTGCCGCATCTGTCACGCGGCACGGCCACCAAGTTGACGACGATTGCCAAGCAAGATGTGGAGAAACGAGGAACGGCAGAGGAGCAGTTCGCGTTGGCCGATGCATGGTGGACGCTCGGGCAGGCGGAGTCCGGGATCGAGAAACAACAACTGCTGCTGCGGGCGCACGAGTGGTACGAGAAAGTCGTCGGCGAATTGAAGGGACTGTCGCGCACGAAGGCCGACCAGCGGATCGAAGCCATCGCCAAGCTCTATCCCGATGCGGTGCAGTTGCAGGCGATCAAGCGTTCTCGTCGCGATGGATCTTTCAAAGTGAAGGGCTTCGGTCTGTCGTCTGAGAAGACCTCGCCGAAGGGAGGTGCGACCGTGACCGCGCTCGGTCAGATGGATCGCGAGTTGGCTCCACTGCTGCTCAACGCGCGGGCGCAGGTCGCCATCAAAACGGTGGGCCAGGAAAAGCTGACGTATCTGTCTCGCTCCTCCGCGCTCCCCGAAGTCGCGTTTGCGATCACGCTCATCAGTATGAACTCCAAATTCGTCGGCCAAGAGACGCTGCCCGATGAACAGTTCTTGAAGATCGCGAAGCTGCTCAATCTGGAAAGCCTGCACTTCCACGGAATCAAAGTGCCGGAGGGATTGTGGAAGGACTTTGCCTCGGTGAACACGCTGGCTCATCTGACGATCGTCGATTCGGGAGCCACCGACGCGATGCTCGCGACGCTGCCGAAGATGCCCCGGTTGAGAACGCTCGATCTGGCCGACTCCACGGTTTCCGATGCGTCGCTCGCGCGACTCGCTTCAAACCCGTCACTCGAATTCTTGGGAGTCAGTCGGACGAAGGTCACGGCCGCTGGCTTCAAGCTGCTGATCAAAGCACCGCTCAAACACCTGCGTGCCGAGAACCTCAAATTGAAAGATGCGGACCTCGCGGTCTTGGCTGAGTTCGATCAGCTCGAAGAACTGACTCTGGGAGACGAAACGTTGACGGGCGAAGGTTTCCGTCACTTCAGTGGGCTGAGTCCGTTGAAGAAGCTCAGTCTGCAAGGGGTCAAGTTGAGTCTCACCGGTGCGACTCAGATCGGTGAATTGGGGTCACTGATCACCCTGACATTGCGCGAAGTGACGTTCGACGCGGCTCAGTTCAAAACGCTCTGCATGCGGTCGCGCATTGAGTCGCTTATCGTGATTGACTCGACGATTTCCGAAGCGGGACTCGCCCACCTGACCGCGAACCCGAGCTTGCAGTCGCTCAGCTTGGAAGGGGTGAAAGTGACCGGAGCAGGATTCAAAGGGAGCACGCCGCTGTCGTCGGTGGAACACGTCTTCTTGAACAAGACCGCACTCGATGACGCGGGAGTGGCTCACGTCGTGCGGACCTTCCCCAACGCAACCGTTCTCGCATTGAATGAGACCGAGATCACCGACGCCGGACTGAAGTCGATCCGAAAACTGAGCCGCTTGAGTTCGCTGCAACTCGGTCGCACGCGAGTCACTCTCAAAGGACTGGCAGAATTGGAGTCGCTCGCACAGCTCAACGTGATCGTCATCCCGACCAAGCTCGCTCCCTCCGCTGTCCGCGCCGCATTACCGCAGTGCCGCAACGTGACGAGCTACGCGCGGTGATGGGCGTTGCGTGGACCTGATCTTCACAGCCTGTTGAAAAAGAGAATTTGAAGTCACTCGAAGCGTGAGCGAGGAACGTGTTTCTCGAAAATGTCGCAACACTACCGTCCCTCGCTCACGCTTTTAGGCGAGCGGCAGGAGTTCGCATACCAACCGTAGACCGGACGCCTACGTCCGGTCGGCCCAAAAAGACCGGACGTAGGCGTCCGGTCTGCGGTAAATCCTCACCTGCCGCTCGCCTTAGAAGTTGCGCTGTTTTTTGTTTTCGCCCCAAGGGGGCCTCGGAGATCAGCCCAGGGCCAGCGAAGCCCAAGCGAGCGCCGCCCTGGGTTTGTTGGCGTGTATTGATCGTGCCCTGTAGGGGCACAGGAGGTTTGACGGATCGGTCTCGCACGCCGTGTGGTC
>JAYTXB010000040.1:0-14317 GCA_043743205.1 Schlesneria sp. | reverse complement strand
CTGCACTCGGGAATCTACTACAAGCCGGGATCACTGCGAGCCACAAACTGCCGTGAAGGCAAGCTGGCGATGGAAGCCTTCTGCACGCAGGAGAACATTCCGTTCGAGCGCTGCGGCAAGGTCATCGTGGCGATCACGCGCGAAGAGATTCCGCAACTGGAACGGATCTTCGAGCGCGGCCAAGCCAACGGTACGGTCTGCCAGATGATTGACGCCGCCCGGTTGAAAGAGCTTGAACCTCACACCGCCGGCATTCAGGCGATCCATGTTCCGGAAGCCGGGATCGTCGATTACCGTCAGGTCTGCGAACGAATGTCGCAACGAATCACCGAGCGCGGCGCGACCGTCAAAACGAGTGCGAAAGTGACCGGGATGTTTCGTCGCGACAATCGCATGGTCGTCGAGAACACGGCAGGTGAGATCGAAACGCGGCTGATCGTGAACTGCGCGGGACTTCACTCCGACCGCATGACGTGGATGTCGGGCCAACGCCCCGATGCGCAGATCGTTCCGTTTCGCGGTGAATACTTTGAACTGAAGCCCTCTGCACAGCATCTCTGTCGCGGGCTGATCTATCCCGTCCCCGATCCGAACTTCCCGTTCCTCGGCGTACACTTCACGAAGATGATCCACGGTGGAGTCGAATGTGGGCCAAACGCCGTGTTGGCGTTTGCTCGCGAAGGTTACTTCAAAACGAGCTTCAGTCTGTTCGACACCTTGGAGTCGCTGACGTATCCCGGATTCCTGCGCCTGGCGTGGAAGCACTGGCGCGCGGGCCTCGGTGAGATGTGGCGTTCGCTCAGCAAGGCCGCGTTCGTCACGGCGTTGCAACGGCTGGTCCCCGAAGTTCAGTCGGAGCATCTCGTCCCCGCACCCGCTGGAGTGCGCGCTCAAGCACTCACACGCGACGGCAATCTGGTCGATGACTTTCTGATCGTGGAGAACGAACTGGTCATCAACGTTTGCAATGCACCGAGTCCCGCCGCCACAGCGTCGCTCAATGTGGGACGCCTGATTGTCGATAAGATCGCCACACGTCTGACGTGACTCACACGCGGTCTCTCTTTCGTGAGGCTGGAAGTGAGATGTTTTATACCTCGCGCGGCCAAAACGGAGTCGTTTAACCGCGTGGGCAACGCCCCGCGCGCGAATCGTGTTCGTAGACGAATCCCCTTTCGGCGTTCAACGCTCCAGCCAAGCTTCTAGGACGAGATGTCGGGCTGCAGATCTTGTTTACCGAGGGTGGAATTCATTTCTTCGGTCGCTTGGGTGGCCCATCGGGGACAACGTTGTTCAGGTTCGAGTAATCGACGCGTGGCTTCCCGTCGGGCGGCGACTTCACGACGTGACGGAACAAGACCGTGTTGTCGAGGTCGATGTCATCGGACCAGATGAACTTGGCACCTTTGAAGTCGTACTCGAAGAATGGCTGTTTCGGGCCGACCTCTTCTTCGGTGTATTCCTTGGCCTTGCCCCACGAGCTGTCGTCGAAGTCGATCGCATACCAGCTCTCGGGGATCGGGATGTTTTCGACGCGCGGGTTTTTGGCGTCGCGGTCGATCGGGCCTTTCGAGAACGCCTTCGCCTTCCAACTTGCATTCGTGACCGTTCCGTCTCCGAACTTCAGGATGAAGCCACCGTCGCCGATGTTCGTGTTGGCGTACTCCATGCCGGTCTTCAGATCGGCGTTGTCTTTCGCCATGACCGCGATCGTCATCGGATACGTCGGCAGCATGTCCACCGAGATCACGTTGTGCGGAATGAACTTGATCGAGTCCACCGCCACCAACTCGCCATTCACATAGAGCATGAACCAGTTGTCGGCATAGATATTGGCCTTGATCGTGTCGGCCATCTGCGGCTTCTTGATCTTGCCGCCAGCACCGCCCGGCGGAGGAGGACGATTGCCGGGCTGCTGAGCCCAAGCGATCAATCCGGCAGTCGATAACACGCCGATCAACGCGGCGATTTGGATGGTGCGATTCATCATTGCGGAGTCCTTTGTTTGATGTCCTTCTTCTTCCCTTTGTTCTTGCCCGGCAAACCCTGATACGCGAAGAACGGCTGCTCACGATGTTCATCGACGAACTTGAGTACTTCATCGGTCAACCGATCGCTGAGATAGTTCTTGTCGTCGTCGAAATGCTCGTCCTTGCCGAAGCCAAGGTTCTCCGGGAACACGACCTTCTGAAACCCTTGACCGCCGGGAGTCATCGGGCCGGTGCGGCCTCGACCGAGATTCCACATGCCGAAGAACGCCGTCGCATCGCCGCCAGATTGCAACGACACGGCAACTGTCACACAACGTTCGTGTCGAGTCTCATCCGATGCTGCAATCACAGGAGAATAGACAGTCAAAATGAGCATTAGCGAAATCAATACACGGATTCGGAGCGTCATGCCGATTCACTCCCCTATCGTCGATGATTTGGTATCGCGGTGTGATTCGGGATCGAAGAAACGCTCTCCAAGAGGACGTACTTCGGCGAGTGTCATTCGCAGAGTCAGTTTGTCCGGGCCGTAGGGCATCTCGATGAATCGCATCTGTCGGATCAGACCGCTGTTGATCGAGTAGGTGATCTCAACTCGCTTCGGACCTCGAAATCCGCGTTTCCTTACGGCGACAAGCAGCCGACTCGCTTCGTCCTGCGTCGATGTTTCGGCATCATCTTCGACGGGTAGCAATTGAGTTTCGTAGGCGACGAGCAATCGTTCGAGACCTTCGTTGATGTTAATCAGTGGCATCGAGTGTTCGTGACCGGGCACATCTCGGTTGAAGTGAGCTAGGTCTGGACTGGACTTCACCGGGCCATGTGCTCGGATCGTCCAACTGGTTTGGCCGTTGCATCCACTGACAACGGGTTCACCGTCACGTGTCTGACGAATGAGAACGAACTGCCCACCGCCGCGTACGTGCAACACTGCTCCATCGATCGGAGTCTTCGGCGGACGGGACCGTTCTGGAGCGTTCTCTGGCAACTCACGCCGCGAAATCGCCGCCTGCTCTTCTACGCCGATTCGATAGGTGCGATCAGGAGTCTGTGTGTTCGCGGTGATGATGCGATGGATTTCGGCAACTGCCGCCGCCGCCGGAGTTTCTCCAATCCCCTTCCACAAGACCGCGACGAGGAGTAAGGCCGCGCCAGTAAAAGTGACCGCTGTCAGTCGGGGTTGCCAGCGACGACATGGAGAGTCGAGTACGCTCTTCGTGTGCTCGCGCCGACCTTCTTCGGACAGCAAGTCAACGTGCTCGACGGCCACCTGCGCGAGAAGCTCGCCGTGCAACCGATCGTGCAGAAGGAGTGCCTGAGCGAACTGACCAGCGTTCTCCTCACTGGTTTTGATCCAGGCGGAGAGAACGACGTGGTCTTCATCCGACAGCGTTTCGTCGAGATAGCCGTTGATCAGCGATGCCATGTCAGGCGAATTCTTGGAGTTCATTGTGGTGTGCCTCTCGCAACCGCTTTGTGCTCGATGCAGTCACGCAGTTGATCGCGGATGCGTTGCAAAGCTTTCGCAACCGAGTTCGCAGACATGCCAACCACACCGGCGATGGCCGCTGGTTTGAGATCCTGCTGATAACGCAGATCACAAAGTTGTCTGGCTCGGCCTTCCATGCTGGTCATGCAATCTCGCAGCCAATCGAGCTTCTGAATCTGCTCGGTTTCGACCTCGGCAAATGCCGTAACGAGGCTGTTGATCGTGTCGTCATCTAGGATGAGCCGGTCGCGTCGCAATCGTCGCAGATAAAGCCCGACTTGATTGCGCGCGATCCCGAGTGCCCAACCGACAAACGGGCGAGACGTGTCATACCTCTCGAACGACTCGATGACCGCGATAGCAACCTCTTGCAGGACATCATCACGTGCGGTGAAGTCCCTCACGACGGACGTGACAAACGCCGACACCACCGGCTGAGCCAGTGTCCAGTATCGAGCAGCCTGTCGCGTTGAGTCGTCCATCGCTCCCTCATTGTCACTCGCATCACTGTTGAGAACTTATCTGCCTCGCCCGAATTATGACCGAGAAAAACTAGGGCACACGCATCGCAAGCCGCGTGGACCTGTCGTCGTTGCGAAACAACAATTGACCGTAAGGACAACTGCCGGGAGTCACCGTTGTCTAGCGGCCCTCTTCCCCCCCCAAGTCGTGCGGCAGCGAGCACACAATTGCTCTCACTCCTGAGCGCCGAGACACGGCGAGAATCGAGGCGTTCCTCAGAACAATGTCAGTTGTCCTGAGACAGGCCGAGGTGGTGTGAAGAGTGCGGAGTTGAGGGACGGGAGTTGTTGATCGAGGCCGTACTTGCGGGCGAAGACTTGGAACGTCTGTTTGATTTGCTCGGCGATCTCACCCGTGCCGCGCATCCGTTCGCCGAACTTGGTGCCGTTGAGCTTTCCATTTCGAACCGATTCGATCAGCCCGACCACGCGGTCTCGTTTGAGCGGTTCTTCGCGGTCGAGCCATTCGACGAACACGTCCTTCACGGCGTGAGGCAACCGCAGCATTGTATAGGCCGCGTGTTTCGCCCCCGCTGCGGCGGCCGCAGCCAGAAGTGCGGGAAGTTCGCTGTCGTTCAAACCGGGAATCACCGGCGCGGTCATCACGCGCACGGGGATGCCAGCCGCAGTCAACTCGCGAATCGCACGCAGCCGCGCCGTGGGCGAACTGGTGCGCGGTTCCAGTCGTCGTGCCAACTTCGCATCGAGCGTGGTGAGGCTGATATTGACCTGCGTCCCGTTCCATTCGGCCATCGACTGCAAGAGGTCGATGTCGCGTACGACGAGAGCATTCTTGGTAATGAGCGACACCGGCTGATGAGCCTCCGCACAGACCTCCAAACACTGCCGAGTCAGCTCGTACTTGCGCTCGCACGGCTGATAGCAATCGGTGACGCCCGAGAAGATGATCCGCTCACCGCGCCACGCATCGCGCGACAGCCACTCGCGCAGCAGTCGCGGTGCGTCGAGCTTCACGAAAATCTTCGCCTCAAAGTCGATCCCCGCGTTCAGCCCGAGGTACTCGTGATACGGCCGCGCGTAGCAGTACGAGCAACCATGCTCGCAGCCTCGATAAGCATTGATGCTGTACCGAAACGGAATGTCGGGACTGTCGTTCTCACTGACGATGCTCTTCGATTCGTCGATGAAGAACTCGGTGCGGACGCGCTGTAAGTCGTCGAGGAACTCCGGATCGTTCTCGAAGTCAGCGTAGTCCGGAATCGAATGCGTCTTCGAGAACCGATTCGGTGGCTCGATGGAGGAGCCACGCCCGTGGGGAGCTGGCCGCGTGTCGATAGGCATGAATGAACTATCAGCCATCGTGATCTTGCTTCCGGAATGATGAGCCAGATACGAGTATCACGCACCTAGCAGCCGGTTGAAAAAGGGGATTTGAAGTAACCTGTAGAGTGAGCGAGGGACGTAGTTCTCGAAAGATTCCCAACACCACCGTCCCTCGCTCACGCTTTTAGAAGTTGCGCTATTCATAATTTCGCCCCAAGGGGGCCTCGGAGATCAGCCTAGGGCCAGCGAAGCCCAAGCGAGCGCCGCCCTGGGTTTGTTGGCGTGTGATGATCGTGCCCTGGAGGGGCACAGGAGGTTTGACAGATCGGTTCACGAGGCCGCGTGGTCTCGACTAAATATTTCCCGTGCCCCTTCAGGGCACAACGTTCTGGTGTTCGGTTTCCCAGGGCGGCGCTCACGGTGTTCGCTGGCCCTGGGCTGGTCTCCGAGGCCTCCTTGGGGCGAAGACCACTTCAATCCTCAAATAGCGCAACTTCTAAAAGCGTGAGCGAGGGAGGCCGACACAGCTCAAACAATGGTACTTCCTTGCTTATACAGCGAGTTACTTTTCTAAAGTCAGTGCCATTGGTCGGCAGCCAACGTCACGCGATTCCACGCGCGTGCGCGAGCTTCCACAGCAGGTCTTCGTAGTCTCGCGCCATCCGGCTGGCGTGAAGGTGCGCGTTCGCGAACGTCTGGCCCTCGGCTGCGATCCCGTTCGCCCAACTGGGGTGCTGTTGGAGGGCGCGGGCGGCGGCGGCGATCGAGTCCGCGCAGGGATCAACCACGACTCCGCTGATCCGGTCGCGAATGACTTCGGGAACACAGCCGACGTTGGTTGCGATCACCGGACGCCCGCACAGCATGGCCTCGGCGATTACGAGGCCGAAGCCTTCGTGTGACGACACCAGACCGAAGGCATCCATGGCACCGTAGTAGTCGCCGAGAAAGTTGTCGGCCGTGACGAAGGCATAGCGACCGGGAATGAGGTCGTTGGCGCGATCGAGCAATTCGGCTCGACGCGGCCCGTAGCCGACGAGCAGCAACTTGAATTGTTGTGGCAAGCGAGCCACCGCATCGATCAGCAGATGCATCTGCTTTTCTCGCGTAAACCGACCGACTGACCCCATGATGAAGTCGTTCGGCGCGAAGCCGAACTTCTGTCGCAGCGCGTCGCGCGACCGCGTTCTGCCGAGTCGCGACGCATCAATGCCGTTGAGGATCGTCGTCGTGGGGAAGCCGTGACAGACGCGTTGCTTCACGCGGGAGCTGACGGCGATCACGTGATCAACCACTTTGGAGCAACCCTCCAATCCGAGCCGTGTCCAAGCAGATTCGCCATGCGCCAAGTAGACCCCGATCGGCTTTTTGCCCCCGAGTCGATCATTGAAACTTTCTCCCCACATGAGCAGCACGTCGCATTCACCGGCGGCCTGCTCCAACTCATCTGGGCTGCACGGAGCGACGGGGAAGGGCAGACCATCGGCCGATGGCTTGTGATAGTTGTCGCGATTGGTGACGAGGCTCTTTACCAGCGTCACTCGTCGCGGATCGAAAAACTTTGCCAAGCTGAGCGTGTGTTGTTCGACACCACCGATCTGGAAGCTCGGTCCGACGCAAATTACCCGCAGCGGACGTGTGGGGAGCGGTTGCTCGGAAGTCGCTCCACGGTTGTCACCGTACTCGCCATAGCCATAGCCAAGTGAGTGATTCAGCCCGGGTTTGCGTTCGCTGCCCCCTCTGTTCGGATCGGGCAGGCCTGGATACTCGACACCGATCAAGCTGCGTGCGTCGTAGCCCGCTTGGCTGAGAAAACTGCGACTGGCCGACTCGCCCCCTTGAGGGTAGTCGGCAAAGGCTCGCGCCCCCGATTCTCCTGGGTAGATCGAGCGACTCATCTGAAAGGACCGGATCGAATCGGAATCGTATCCGGACAGAAATGCCCGCGCGGAACTAGCCTGAGGCCTCTCGAATGATGTCGGCAGGGAGCCAGAGGCCTCGGAAAAAAGAGCATCGTACGCGGACAAGTCACCATTCATCAGATTGGCCCCGGATGTTGGCAGGAAGGCTGCGGTGGGATCGATCGAGTGTTCGACTTCGCATCGTGTTCTCGACACGCGGGACTGGTCAATGCCAGAGCGTAGTGCCACGAGAAAAGTAGCCCGAATTGAGCCCGGCAGGCGTTACAACCTGCCCTCGTTTGGAAGAAGACTGACCTCTGATGGAACATCGTCGCAGAGCAAGTTGAACCAAATTGAACATCCTCCCAACGACAAATAGGAGTGCCCCGTGATCTGTACTCTGTGCTCTGCCATCCTGCGCACTCCGTTTCCGTGCTGACTCATCCTAGGACCGGCGGGCTTTCGTAGAGTGGGCTGTGCCGACCATTTTTTGGGGGAGGCGAACGAGGATCGGTGTACACAGCCCACCCTACGGGACTGCACCGCTGCTCCGAAGGCTCCAAAAAATGGAATGCCGACATTGAGTTCTCCGAGTACGCAGTGTCATCCCACCCTCGATGAATCGCGTTCGGCGCGGGTCTCCTGACCCCGCCGAAACGCCCGACCGCAGGTCTCCACTTCGAGCGGGTGTTCCGCCACACCGATGTGGCTTGATATACCGCACGCGGCCATAAGTGATACCAATTCTAGGAATCGACTCCGCTTTCAAAGTTTCGTAATGCCCAGTCATTGCATGTGTTGCTGCATTACGACGAGCGCAGGCAATTCATGGGATTGGTATGAGATGTTTCAGGCGAGCCGTGTGCCGTAAGGCCACGGGTTTCCTGGCGATCAAGAACCCGCAGCCTTACGGCATGCGGCTCGCCTAGGTCTCAACTCCAGCCGCGTGAGGTATCAATGTGAAAACGTCTCATTCCAAGCCGCGCGAGGCACAACTCCCGGCAATGAATCAGAGCGATCAGCGTTCGGCCGCGCGTGTCACCGGCAGTTGCCAGACGCGGCATTGCCTGAGCGCCACTTCGATGGAGTTCGACTGGCCACCCGAGTTGTTGAACAACCATTCTCCGTCGGGTTGCCGCTGTGGCGTGTAGACCAGGTGGGGCGGTGATGTCCACAGGAATGGGATGTCCTTGGCCACGATGGTCTGCACGCTCGGTTTGCCAGCCGGAGTCCCTTGTTGTTCATACGAGACATCCTGCGGCAGTCCCTTGGGGAAATACCCGAACGGCGTCGCGCGCATCGGTTCCAGCGGCAGTTTGTCGAAGTAGGTCGGCACGAGTTCCGCGAGTGTCTCGGGATACGAACCGTGTTCGCGGTACCAGTCGGCCAGCGCGAGCTGCAACTGCGTCGCCCGCAACGATTCCACGTGAGCGAACAACTGTCTTTCGACAAACGTTGCCAGTCCGTGTTGAACCGTTGGCGGAAGGACGGTCGATCGCAGCAGCGCCGACACATTGGAGTCCCACTGATGGCGAGATTCAGACCAATTGATTGGCCCGTACACGGGAATTGACCGCCCAGACTGTGAGTAATCAAACGACGTGGGTGGCTGCTGGTGCCGTAGCCGCTGCGGACGCTGCGGCACACGCCCGAATTCAATATCGGCGGCGATGCTGCGCAGGCTGGCCACGGCCATCGCTGCTTCCCAACGCAAAAACCGCTCGGATCGCCAGTGTTCTGAGAACATCCATTGCCACGCGGTCCAGCGCGAGGCGGGGATTGGTTCCGGCGGTGGGTACTGCAGTTGTGCGTATCCCTGATCGAGAACTTCGCGCGGGATGTCTCGCCAACGGGGATCGAGTCGCAACAGGATTCTCGATCCAGTCAGCTCGGCCTGAATGGACATCAAGCCGATCTGCAACGCGGTTGATTCGCGGGTCTCCAACTTCCGAATCGCCGCGACGATTCGCTCGCGAGTTTGCAGCGGATGCCGCCCCCATTCGGCGATGATCGTGAACGGCTCGCCGCCAGAATAGAAACGGTGACCGTACCGTCGCGAGGTCTGGAGCAAGCTGCGATCGGCCAGTTCCAGTCTGACCTCGATCTCGCGCCACGCTTCATCCAGCTCCCCTTTCGCCGTGGAAGCCTGTGCGAGAACATCCAGTGTATTCTGATTTAAAGAACTGACATTTGCCGCATCGGGATTGTCCGGTGTCGGCAGCGGCAGCTCATCTTCCAAGATGGTCAGCGGAACGGCTGGTCGTGAGTGCGCCTGCTTTAGGAGCGAGCCAACCTCGGCCAGACGCTCGGACCAGCCGGCGTAAGTTTCAGTGTGGGCGACCCGAATGAGTTCCTGCTCAATCCAATCTGGATGCTCCACGCGAAGTTGCTCAACCCGCTGCTTGTAGATGACATAGTGTTCTCGGGTTTTGGTCTCCATCGCGTGCAGGACACGGCGATAGAGATCGAGCGTCTCGCGGTCGGTCGGCGAGAGTTGCGAGGCGGTGAGACGCGGAGCGTCCCACTCGGCGGGGAGCGTCGCGACGGGAATCTGCACGACGCGGTAAGCCGCAATCGCGATCAGCAGCATCGCGCTCGGCACTGCCACGCCCAGCCGCGTTCGCCACCGAGCCACCCGGTCGCGACGTTCCTCAATCCAGTCGTTCGACTTCAACCACGTCACGAAGAGCGTGATTGCCGGAACGCCTCCCACCGTCCACCACGCGGGTGACAACCACGAACTCATCCACGCCAACCACATCAGGCCACCCACCGACAGCGCGAGACCCACAGCGGCCGCGACGACGATGCTGCGAATCATCATCGCGGCGAGCTGGCCAAAGCCGTAGCACAGCAGCGGCCCCAGCGTCATCAGTGTCCAGCCTGCCGCCATTTGGGTCGGAGCCCAATTGAGGCGAAGAGTGAAACGGAGGGCAACAGAAAAGCTGTACAGCGTTATCAACACCACGGGTGACAGCCACACCAACTGACGACTGAGCCACACCTCACGCGGCACGCAGCCCCGTTCGGCAAAGTAGCGGAGTCGTCCGCCTTGTTGGTCGAGTCCGAACGACAGAATGCCGCAGACGAAGCTGACTGGGAGCGTTACATAGAGCAGCGAAAGGTGATCCCAAATCTCCCCGGTCACAATCATTCGGCCGAGCCAAACCGCCAATCCAATGATGAGGAATCGCGCGTCGCGCCAGCTTTGCCAGAGGAGTCGAGTCCGACTCGCACGCCGTTCGGCCATGAACGGGGGATCGTCGGTGATTGAGGCTGCGGGGCGTCGAACCCGGACTCGTGGTTCCATCGGAACGATGGCCAGATCGTAGCTGTCGATCAGCGCGTTCTCTCGTCGCCAACTCCAACGCGGTAGCCGCAGCCGCTCCTCGAACCAAAGCCGTCCGCAGAACACGCCTCCCGCCAGTAAGGCCAACGTCGTTGCGAGGCGAAACACCGTGAGCCACCGATCCTCATACATCGGTGTCCAGCCGATGCCGCGCGTCGTTCGTTCGAGCAACACTCCGAACGCCAACGAATACACCAGCGCCTGCCCGGCCAGCGCGACCACGATTGCCCACAGCGGCTGGCGAATCCACAGCGAACTGAACAGGCTCCACGCGAAGACCTCGACGAGAAATAACACGCCGTAGGTCCAGTGCCAGTTGGCGTCCTCGGGCACCTTGGAAACGAAGGCCACTGCCGTAATCAGTCCGATCAGCAGCGCGAGTGCCGCCCAACTGACGACCGCGAAGCCGATCTTCGACCAGAAGACGCGCGGCTGAGTCGTCGGCAGCACGCGGATGAACGGAAACACGCCCGTCTCGTGGTCGATCGAGAACATCGTTCCGACGCAACCGATCAGGTACACCACCACCGAGACGTAGGCGATGTTGACCAGCCCACTGGATGACAGCCGCAGCATCTCCTCGGTCATCGACGGGTGCATGGTCTGACTGGTCTGCATCCACGTCCCCAGCACCAGCGCGAGTTGCAGGACCGGCGTGCCGATCAAGATCGCCAGCCAGAGCGGTCGGTGAGTCCGATACTCCTTCCAGACCAGTCTCCAAAACGGCGCGTCGGACAACATGATCGTTCCTTTCAACCGGCTCAAAACGGAAACAGGATGCGGTGGCTCAGTCCAAAAGGGGAACACTGATCAGACGTTTCCAAAAAAGTCTTGTGAGCCGGGTGCCGTGAGGCCCCGGACTTCTCAGCGAAGAACCCGGGGCCTCACGGCACCCGGCTCACCAAATCCCGACCGTGATTGATGCGCCGGTTCTAAGCGGCCGAACGAACCACTTCACGTGCGTCACTCGTCGTCGTAGTCATCTTCAAAGTCACCGTCTCTCAGCGAGTCGTCTTCCAACTCTTCACCTTCGTCGTCGTCATCAAACTCGCCCGCAGCGACGCGCTGGCCGCGTGCTTCTTCACGTTCGGCTTGATCGGGATCGGCGTCCTTCGAGCGGAAGTAGAGCTTGATCGGCACCTCTTTGAACGGCAGTTCTTCACGCAGCACACCGAGCAGGTAACGCTTGTAGTCTTCGTCGAACAGTTCCTTCGCGTTGCACTTCAGCACGATGGTCGGCGGTTCGGTGGAGACTTGGACGGCGAACAGGATGCGCGGGATGCGATTCATGCGCAGCGGCGGTGCCCAGTTCTTGACCGCCGCACGCACGACACGGTTCAACACGCCGGTCGGCACTCGCTGGCGAGCCTGCTTCTGAATGGCCTGCGCGAGGTTGATGAGTTTCTTGACGTTCTTGCCCGTCTTCGCCGTGATGATCGCGATCGGAACGTGCCGCATGTGTGAGAAGTGTTTGAAGACGTAGTCCGACCAATCTTCCGTCGAACGATTCGTCGAAAGGTCCCACTTGTTGGTGACGAAGATACACGGCTTGCACTCCTGATGAATCTCCGACACGAGCTGCTTGTCTACGCGGGAGATCGTCTCCATGCAGTCGAAGAACATCAGCACGACATCGGCGCGGCGGATGCTTCGTTTGGCGCGGGCCAGTCCGTACCACTCAACATCATTCGCGAGACTCTTCCGTTTCCGCACGCCGGGCGTGTCGATGGCGATGAACGACTTGGCGTCCATCTGGAACCGCACGTCGATGCTGTCGCGCGTGGTGCCGGGAATCTCACTGACGATCACGCGATCGGTTTCCGCGAGTTGATTGATGAACGTGCTTTTGCCGACATTGCGTCGTCCCACGATCGCCAGCTTCAACTCGGGAACTTCATCCAAGTCTTCGCCCTGCTCCGCTTCGACATCATCGGCGGGAGGCAGATTGCGCAGGATGACCTGGAGCAGTTCTTCCTGATTGCGGTTCCCCTTCACGCTGACCGTGATGAGTTCGATGTGTGAGTCGCCCAGTCCCATGAACGTCGGCGCTTCGCGATCGAGTTTGGGCGAGTCGCACTTGTTGATGACGATCACTTTGGGTGTGTCGATCCGCCGCAGCCGACGCGACACTTCCTGATCGAGGGCTGTGATTCCCGCCGAGCCTTCCACCACGAACAGAATCAAATCGGCCTGTTCCATCGCGATGCGAATCTGCGTATCGACCTCATCGGTCAGCTCGCCCACATCGACGATGCCGACGCCGCCGGTGTCGATCAGCTCGAAGTAACGATCGGCGACGTGCATCAAGTACGTAACACGATCGCGCGTCACACCCGCCATCGGATCGACGACCGAGACTCGCTTGTGCGCGAGCCAGTTCATGATCGAACTCTTGCCGACATTCGGCCGGCCAACGATGGCCACTTTAGGAACGGACATGGGGATTCTTACTTCAACAGGCAGTGGGCAGTGGGCAGGAATTGGGAGCGATGTCAGTGCTGAACTCTTTCTGACTCTGGTCCCCTGACTCCTTTCCCCCAAGGCGGCAGCACCCCGTCTGCCTCAGAAGCAGCCGGGGTGGCGGGGCGATATGATAGCCGCCGATCACTCGACACTGGAGTCACGGAGCCAAGATTGTTCGCCACTGACCTGCAACGATTCGGCCCACAGGCCTTGCTGAACTCGGCTCCGCTCGACCGTGCGGCGGCGGAAGCCTATTGCCGACAGCTTGCCACCTCGCACTACGAGAACTTTCCGCTGGTGTCGTGGCTGCTGCCGAAAGGACTGCATCAGCACTTCTACAACGTCTATGCCTACTGCCGCTGGGCCGATGATCTTGGCGATGAAGTGGGGGATCCGGCGCTGTCACTCGAACTACTCGCGTGGTGGCGTGGCGAGTTGGTTGACTGCTATTCCGGACACGCACGGCATCCGGTCTTCGTCGCGTTGAAGGCGACGATCGACGAGTTCTCGATCCCACCGGAGCCGTTTCACGATTTGATCTCCGCCTTCGAGCAGGATCAAACCGTCCTTGAGTACGACACGTTCGAGCAGCTTCGCGACTACTGCCGTCGCAGCGCTGATCCCGTCGGCCGACTCGTGCTGCATCTCTGTCGAGAGCATTCCGAACAGAACGTCCGCTGGTCCGACTCGATCTGCACCGGGTTGCAACTGGCCAACTTCTGGCAGGACGTGGCGCGCGACTTTGCGATCGGACGCATCTATCTCCCGCGCGATGACTATGAGCGACACGGCTATCGGCGCGAAGACTTCGATGCGCGCGTCACCAATTCCGCGTTCCTCGAACTGATGCAGTTTGAGGTCTCCCGCGCTCGCACCTTTCTCAACGACGGTCTGCCGTTGATCGAACAGCTCCCCGGTCGATTGCAGGTGGACATCGACCTCTTCGCGCGCGGTGGTCTCCGCATCCTCGAGCGGATCGAAGCGATCGGCTGCCGTGTCTGGGAGACTCGCCCCAAAGTCACTAAGTGGGATGCGATTAAGTTGCTCTGCAGTTCGCTCTGGCGTCGAACGCGATCACGATCAACGCGATGATTTTCCCGTACTCGCGTTCGCCCTCAAGCTTCATTGTGCGCGAGGCCGTCACTAGAATCCTGCGGCTTGATACCGTTGGCCGCTCGGTGAGCGGTGACTCAACGAAACTCGATCTTCATTTCAATCAGGAGAACTGGCATGGATCGTCGCGAATGGTTGTTTTTGGTGACTTGGGCCGCGCTGCTCGGATGTGGTTCGGGACCAACGGTGAACGGTGAGCCTCCCGT
>JAYTXB010000039.1:0-9000 GCA_043743205.1 Schlesneria sp. | reverse complement strand
AGAACGTTGTGCCCTGAAAGGGCACGGGAAATATTGGTCGAGACCACACGGCCTCGTGAACCGATCTGTCAAACCTCCTGTGCCCCTCCAGGGCACGATTCATCACGCGCCACGGCGCTCGCTTGGGCTGCGCTGGCCCTGGGCTGATCTCCGAGGCCCCCCTGGGGGCGAAATCATGAATAGCGCAACTTCTCAACTCACGCTTGGGGTTACTTTTTCAATGGCAGAGAGTCCTCGACGCAAAAGTCTTGGAACCTTTGAATTGCGAGGTGTCTCATCCGTCTTGTATTCTCCGCCCGCTCGCCCGAACAGCATTCGGCGTCCGAACAGTCCTCAAGCACCAAGATCACTATCGCATGAAGCCCATTCGCAAATTGCTCGTTGCCAATCGCAGTGAGATCGCCATTCGAGTTTGTCGGTCTGCTCATGAGCTGGGAATTCGCACGGTTGCCGTCTACACGCATGAAGACCGCTACGCGTTGCACCGCTTTAAGGCAGACGAGGCATACCAGATCGGGAAGGGGGGCGAGCCGATCAAGGCGTACCTCAACATCGCCGCGATTATCCGGATCGCGAAGGAAGCGGGAGTCGATGCGATCCATCCCGGTTACGGGTTCCTCTCCGAGAACCCGGCCCTCGCGGCGGCATGCGATGCGGCAGGGATCATCTTCGTCGGACCAACCGTCAAGATTTTGGAGCAGCTTGGAAACAAGATCACCGCGCGCGAACTGGCGCGTGTGGCCGGAGTCCCCGTACTCGGCGGCAGCTCAAAGCCGATCGCTGATGTCGCCGATGGACAGAGGTTGGCAGAGATGACGGGTTATCCGGTGATCCTCAAGGCGGCGAACGGTGGCGGCGGTCGCGGGATGCGTGTCGTGTTGAAGCCCGAGGACTTGGCCGGATTGTTCGAGCAGGCTCAGCGTGAGTCGTTGTCCGCGTTTGGATCACCCGACATTTTCGTCGAGAAGTTCATTCCAAGGCCGCGTCACATTGAAGTGCAGTTGCTCGGCGACAAGCACGGCAACCTCGTCCATCTGTACGAACGCGACTGCTCCGTGCAGCGACGCCATCAAAAGGTGGTCGAGATCGCACCGGCACCATTCCTCGACTCGAAGACGCGCGACGAGATCTGTGCGGCGGCGATCAAGATCGGGAAAGCAGTCGATTATCAGAACGCAGGAACGGTCGAATTCCTCTACGACACCGACAAGAGCGACTTCTTCTTCATTGAGGTCAATCCGCGCATCCAAGTCGAGCACACCGTCACGGAAGAGGTGACTGGTATCGACATCGTGAAGTCTCAGATTCTGGTCGCTCAAGGGACGCCGCTGTCGGATCCCGAGATCAACCTCGGTTCGCAAGCCGACATCAAAACAAACGGCTTCGCCATTCAATGCCGCGTCACCTCGGAAGACCCGACGAACAACTTCATGCCCGACTACGGGCGGATTTCCCACTACCGATCGGCAGGCGGAGCGGGCGTGCGGCTTGACGGCGGCAGCGCGTTCTCGGGAGCGGTCATCAATCCGTTCTACGATTCGCTGCTGGTGAAGGTCTCGGTGCGCGGCCGCCGGTTCGGCGATGCGGCCAAACGCATGGAGCGAGTCCTGCAAGAGTTTCGCATCCGTGGCGTGAAGACGAACATCCCGTTCCTCATCAAGGTCATGACGCACCCGAAATTCACAGGGGGTGCGTTCACGACCCGGTTCATCGACGAAACGCCCGAGCTGTTCCAGTTCGCTCCGCGAAAGGACCGCGCGACGAAGGTGCTGTCATTCCTCGCCGACACGATCCTGAACACTGGTAAAGCTCACGCGGCGATCGCCTCCAAGGTGAGTCGATTGTCTGCGCCGATTCCTGATCTCGATCTCAGTCTCCCCATTCCTGACGGCACAAAAACGCGACTCGAAGCGCTCCGCAAGGAGCACGGTAACGAACAAGCCGCGAAGCGGTTCGCCGATTGGGTTCGTACCGAGCAGCGGCTGCTCATCACCGACACGACGATGCGCGATGCACATCAGTCCTTGCTTGCCACGCGCTTCCGCACGCACGATTTGCTCAACATCGCCGATGCGTATGCGCGGCTGTGCCCTCAGTTTTTCTCGTTGGAGATGTGGGGTGGGGCGACGTTCGACACGGCCATGCGCTTCAACAAGGAATGTCCGTGGGACCGGCTATCGCAGCTGCGTGCGAAGGTACCGAACATCCTCTTTCAGATGCTGCTCCGCGCCTCGAACGCCGTCGGCTACACGAACTATCCCGACAACATCGTCGTCGAATTCGTGAAGGAAGCGGCGCAGGCGGGCATGGATGTCTTCCGCGTTTTCGACTCACTCAACTGGGCCCCCAACATGCAGGTCGCGATGGAGGCCGTTGTCGAAACGGGCATGATCTGCGAAGCGGCCATCTGCTACACGGGCGACATCCTCAACCCCGGCCGTCCGAAGTACGACCTCAAGTACTACGTGAACCTCGCCAAGGAACTCGAAAAGATGGGGGCACACATGCTCGCCATCAAGGACATGGCGGGACTGTGCAAACCCGCCGCTGCGGCCAAGTTGGTGAAGACGCTGAAGGAAGAGATCGGTATTCCGATTCACTTCCACACGCACGACACGGCGGGGATTCAGGCGGCGGCGATCCTGCAAGCGAGCGATGTCGGACTGGACGTGGCCGACGCGGCGCTCGCGCCGATGTCGGGTGGTACCTCGCAGCCAAATCTCAATGCGCTCGTCGAAGCCCTCCGCTTCAGCGACCGCGACACGGGGTTGAAGACCGAGCATCTCGATTCGCTCGCCCGGTATTGGGAAGTCGTGCGGCAATACTATCAGCCGTTCGAGACCGTCATGCTCCCCGCCACCGCCGACCTCTACCAACACGAGATGCCGGGCGGTCAGTACACGAATCTCTATCAGCAGGCGAAGGCGCTCGGCATGTCCGAACGCTGGCCGGAGATTTGTCAGGTCTATGCTCAGGTCAACCAACTCTTCGGTGACATCGTGAAGGTCACGCCCAGTTCCAAGAGCGTCGGCGACATGGCCCTGTTTATGGTCGCCAACGAATTGTCTTCCGCAGACGTGCTGAGTGACAAAAAGGAATTGTCCTTCCCCGAAAGCGTCATCGACTTGATCAGCGGCAAGATGGGCCAACCACCGGGAGGGTTCCCACTCCAAGTTCAACGTCGCATTTTGAAGGACCGCCCGCTCGTCACCGGTCGCCCCGGCGCGAGCTTGCTTCCCGCCGACTTTGAAGAGTCCGCAGGTAAGGTTCGCGCGATCCTGATGCGCGAACCAAGCCACCGCGAAGTCGTCACGTGGCTCCTCTATCCGAAGGTCTACGAGGAGTTCGTCGCTCACGTCCAAAAAAACTCGGACACCAGCGACATCCCGACGCCCGCCTTCTTCTACGGGCTGAATCCCGGCGAAGAAGTCTCCGTCGATATCGAGCAGGGCAAGCGTCTGATCGTGAAGTTCCTCTCGGTCAGCGAACCTCACCCCGATGGCCAGCGAACCGTCTTCTTCGAACTGAACGGCCAGCCGCGCGACGTGACCGTCGTGGATAAGTCGCTTGAGCCGAAGGCGTCAGCAAACCTGAAGGCCGACACCGCGAACCCGAAGCACGTGGGAGCCTCCATGCCCGGCATGATCTCGACCATCGCCGTCCAAGCGGGCGACGCCGTGACGAAGGGACAGAAGCTCTTGTCACTGGAAGCCATGAAAATGGAAACCAACATCGCCGCCGACCGCGATGGCAAGATCGCCCAAGTCTTCATCAAACGCGGCATCCAAGTCGCCGCCGGTGACTTGTTGATGACGTTCGAGTGACGGCAGAGTGAACGAACGAATCCCGTGCGAGTAAGGCTTTGCTCGCGCGGTGACGGTTGAGCAGATCTCGCCGCAACGATGCGAACTCACTGAAGCGTCTTTTGAGACAGAAGCGACAGAGACTTCCACTTCAAGCACGACGCCCCTCATGCGATCTGCAAGTTCCTGTTTTGGATCGGCTCATCAATCACGGGCGTAAGCCGAAGTCATGAGACTTCAGTCCGAACTCTCACGACTTCGGCAACCTCAGCTTGTTGATGCGTCAGTCCTAAGCCGCCGCCGCGTACATTCCAATCACCTTGTCCAACAAAACGGCGTCATTCCCAATTTGCAGTTCGACTCGACCTTGGTTAACGGCGAATCCTTGGACCGTACCCTGTGTCGTCTTACCGTCAGCGTCTTTGTAAACGACTTGTCGTCCGATCAGATTCGACCCTTGAGTAATCTGCTGGAGTGACAACATGTCGGAAAAATTGGCGTTCAATTTCTCGATTCCGCTGAGTGTCGAGAACTGCGCCAACTGACCGAGAAACTCTTGATCCTTGATTGGCTCTAACGGATCTTGAGACTTCAACTGTGCGACCATCAACTTCAAAAACTGATCTTGGCCAACCTGCGAAGTGATTTGACTGCTTGCCATGAAAGTTCCTTTTTCCGGCTCTGCGACGACTCGTCACTTGAAGTAGGCTTGCTCGAGAGCGCGATGGCTTCCCGGTGATCTCAAGTCGATCCGCGAGCCATGTCGGCAACATAGAATTTGGAGTAGACCACAAACCTCACCGAGCTTTCGGCGACTTCTGCTGTTGTGCGAGGAATCGCTTCAGCACTGCGTGTCGTCCCCGACGCAATCGCGACTAAACCTCGCACGGCCATGAGTGAGCTGTATTAAGCGAGCCGTGTGCCGTGAGGCCACGGGTTTCCAGCGGCGATCAAGAACCCGCAGCCTGACGGCATGCGGCTCGCCAGTCTCTCTCATCTTTGGCCGCGTGAGGTATCGCTGCCCGTTGAACAAGGGATTTGAAGTAACCCGCAGCATGAGCGCGGGACGTATTTCTTGAACGTTTTGCAATACCACCGTCCCTCGCTCACGCTGCGGGTTACTTTTTCAACGGGCTGATCGGTTGAGCCAGCCTTACGCGACAAAGTTGAGCCGTCCGGTATATCGGTCGTCGCTCGACTCGAGTGCGCCGAGCTTGGGAGACCACGCGACACGAGATGACAAGCGCGACAACGAGTGCTGTTGGTCGTCGCGCGTGTGTGGCGATCCGTGACCGCCTCCGCCATTCGAGCTGACATCGAACTGGCCGAATGAGATTCCCGAGTTCGTGAGTGAATGCCGCAGAACGTCCAATTGTCGAGAGATGACTTGCCTAGCCGCTTCGTTATCCGCCACGAAACGGATCGAGATGACCTCGTTCACAACGGTCAACTGGACTTCGACCGGCCCCAGTTCTCGCGGGTCCAACCGCATCCGAAATGTACGCGACGCGGAGACCGGTTCCTGATCGAATTGCTTCAGCACGGCTGCTGACAATTGTTCCGCGACGGCTGTTGTTCCGTCGAAGATCGACTTGTGAGTGATTGCCGTCGGGATAGCGACGGCGAACAGAGCGGCCGGTGATGCAGAGTCCTGATGCGGCGGCGAGCTAGCGTGGTCGGCGGCGGCTTCAACAGGAATGGCTTGGTCTGCAATGCGGCGGTGAGTGGCGAGAGCCGCGAGGCCTGTCTGCGGCGAAGCGGCGAAATTCGGCTGCGGCGAAGCTTGTGTATCAGTCTGACCGAATCGCTTACTTAGCGACTCCACATGACGTGTCAGTCTCGCGAAGTCCTTCGCCAACAGTTGTCGCAGCTCAACAGGAACGTTCGGTGGAGAAGTTGTTTCTGTCACCAGCAACTCGTGTGGACTGACGGCCTGTCCGGGTCGAGCCTCTGTTGAGGGGACCACCCTAGCTTTCGCAGCGATCTCCTCCTCTTGCACGGCGACTGAAGTTGAGGCGGCATCCACACTCTGCTTGTGCGATACAAATTCCTTCAGAACGATCGTGGACGGATGCAGCGTGGATCGTGGAGCGGCTGCGTTCGCGAACTGCGCCGAGAGACTGGCCGTGGCTTTTGTCGCTGCTGTGGGAAGCTCTTGGATCGCAACTTCGGAGGACTGCTCCCCGAGAATTTGTTGATTCTGGTGAGCGGCAGGGTCTTGGTGGATTGGGACTGGAAGCGGCTTCGGATCGAGTTCAATCTGCACCGGCGTCACTGCAACGTGAGGCTCGACCGTCGCGTCATTCACGGCGGGCAGGTCGGTCACGCCGATCGCCTCGACGGGCAAAGATTTGTTCGTGGTCTCCTCATTTGTCGTCAAGCGGTTCGCGGCCGCACGGGTTGCTGTCTCATTGGCTGCGGTCTCACTGGCTGCGGTCTCACTGGCTCCGGTCTCACTGGCTCCGGTCTCACCGGTTGCGGTCTCACTGGTTGCGGTCTCGGACGTTGCGGCTTTCCCCGATTGCTTCGAGAAAACCACAATCGCAGAACTTTTGGGCGACGTGACCTCTAATTTTGGAATCTCTGTTTTGGATATCGCCACTTTCGATTCCTCAACGGATGAACTCGCAGCGGAACCCGCAGACTGCACGACGGCGGTCATTTTCAAGCTCGCACTCCCTCGCTCAGACGCGCCGCGGGCGATTGTGGCGGGCGGCGTTTCACTCGGTGTGGTCGGTTGTTGAGAAGGACTTGCAGGCGGCGCTAGCAGCAACTCGAACGCGGAGGGACCTCCCTGCGCCTCATTCGTGGGAATGCCCGCTTTCACCGCGCGAGTTCGCTCGGCGCGGCGTCCGGGCCGCATCGAATGATCGGAATCATCCGGTGTCCGCACGAAGTCGTGGAGAAGTTTGTTGATCGCGAAGGATGTGACGATTTTGGTGCAACCTTATGAGGGTGAAGTACCGAAACAATCGAGTGGCGGTGAACACTTTCTTCAAACGCATTCGGCCAATCGTGCCGAATGTTTGTGTCGCACCGCAGGAGCGACGGGAATGATTGAAGTCCGCATTCCACTGAGTCTGCCGATTCGGAAGGTCGTCCCGGCCGAAAGGGGGGCGGCTGCTCCCGAGTGGCTACGTGCCGAGTTCGCTCGCCGCACAGATCCGAGTCTGGCGCGAGGCCGCAATACACTGTCATCATCGTTGACTGCGGGGAGTGTTGAACCGCGATCACTCGTACAAGAACGGGAAGCCCTTCAACAGGAGCGAGCGAACCTCGCGCGCGGGTTGATTCAACTTCAACAGGTCACGCGGTGCAGTGAAAAGCAATTGAGCGGTCTGATGAGCGAAGTCCGCGAAGCCACGATTGAACTCGCACATGCCATCGCGGCCAAGTTGATCTTCGAGCAGATCGAACGTGACCGCTTCCCGATTGAGAACCTCGTGCATGAAGTTCTCACGCGACTACCAACGCGCGAGGCCGCGATCATTCGGCTGCACCCGGCAGACTTGGCGCTGCTCGAAGAACTCCCCGCGATTCGCGGCTCGGGAGCCGAAGTTGAGCGGTCGCTGCAATACCTCGCCGATGCGACCCTCGCACGCGGCGACTGCCGAGCGACGGCGGGTGAGATCAAGGTCGTGTACGAACTGCGTCACCAAATTGAAGAGATTCGGCGTCAACTCCTTTCGACGGTCAGCGGCCATGATGAAGTTGGACCTTAAGCGCCTGACGCGCGACGTGGAAAGTTGCGACGGCTTTCGTTTGCAGAGTCGTCTGCAAGTTGTCGAAGACGGGTTTGCGTGCTCGCTCCCCGCCGCGCTGGGTGACCAATGTGTCATCCATGAGCCGAACGGTCACGAGATTCCGGCCGAGGTGATCGGCTTCAAGCGGGGACTCTCGCAACTCGCGCCGTACGAGTCAGCGGAACTGTTGCGCACGGGACTTCCCGTGGTCCGCTTGCCGGAGCGGCGATCGGTTCCAGTGGGGAAGGGGATTCTGGGGCGTGTCTTCGATGGACTTGGTCGGCCGCTCGATGCGGAGGAGTTGGGACCGATCAGGCCGCACGAACGCCGGATCGTTCGCAACACGCCGCCGTCAGCGTTGAAACGCGAGCGGATCGTGCAGCCGTTCATCACCGGTCAAAAGGCGATCGATGGCTTGCTGTTGTGTGGGCGCGGTCAGCGGTTGGGTATCTTCGCGGGGAGCGGCGTCGGCAAGAGTACGTTGCTCGGTCAAATCGCCAAGACTGCCGAGGCCGATCTCAACGTGATCTGTCTCGTTGGCGAACGAGGCTGCGAGCTGCGACCGTTCATTGAAGACAGCCTCGGCAAGGACGGGCTGGCTCGGTCGGCGGTCGTGATCTCCAGTTCCGACCAGTTGCCGCTCATGCGAATTCGCGCGGTGGAGACTTCGATCGCGATGGCTGATTCGTTCCGGGCACGCGGCAGGAACGTGCTGTTCTTTCTCGACAGTCTGACACGACTTGCCATGGCTCAGCGCGAACTGGGTCTGACGCTCGGCGAGCCTCCCAGTTCGCGCGGCTACACGCCTTCGGTGTTTCAATTGCTGGCAAACACGGTGGAGCAACTCGGCAACGGAGTCACGGGGAGCATCACGGGGTTCCTGACCGTGCTGGTCGAAGGAGACGATCTGGGCGAACCGGTCGCGGACTCCGCCCGGTCTTTGCTCGATGGTCACATCGTCCTCGATCGGAAGATTGCCGAGTCGGGCCACTTCCCGCCGATCAGCATCGCCAACAGTGTCAGCCGCGCGTTCCTGCAAGTGACTGAGAAAGCTCAACAACAGGCGGCGCGTAAGATCCGAAACATCATGGAGACTCATGCCGACGTGAAAGACCTGCTGCGGATCGGAGCCTATGTTGCCGGAAGCAATCCGCAAGTGGACTTGGTGATCAAGTTGATGCCCCAAGTGAACGCCTTCCTACAACAAGGACTGAATGAGCCACGGACTCACGCTCAAACGTGCGAGGCGATGCAACGCCTCGCCGCCGCCTGGCCCTATTGAAGCAGCGGAGTAACCCACGGCGGGAGTTTAGAAGTTGCGATATTTGAGGATTGAAGTCGTCTTCGCCCCAACGGGGCCTCGGAGACCAGCCCAGGGCCAGCGAACACCGTGAGCGCCGCCCTGGGAAACCGAACACCAGAACGTTGTGCCCTGAAGGGGCACGGGAAATATT
>JAYTXB010000038.1:0-6654 GCA_043743205.1 Schlesneria sp. | reverse complement strand
CAACAAACCCAGGGCGGCGCTCGCTTGGGCTGCGCTGGCCCTGGGCTGATCTCCGAGGCCCCCTTGGGGCGAAATCATGAATAGCCCAACTTCTAAACTCACGCTGCGAGTTACTGATTTGCGACCAACCTTCGCTGGCGGTCCCTGCCGGTTTCATGATAAAAGCCTGTCCCGCTGCTTCGGATCAGCCTGAGGCGCGGTTGAGAATGGACTCTCATTTTCGCAGGATGCGATAGACCGGCCGACATGACCACGCCCCGCCTCTCGCTCGCACGCGATTCGTTCGCACACGAAAACGATGTCACCCACACGAGTGACGCGCGACCGCCAGTCACTCAGGGACGGCTGCTCGATTTTCCGGACGATCCGCTCGCCTGCATGAAGAAACTTCAAGCCGAGCACGGCAATGTCTGTGCGTTGGAGGAAACGGGCACGCGCATCTACTTCGCGTTTGGAGCCGAGTCCAACCATCAGATTCTCAGCAACGGGGCCGAGTTTCATTCGCGGTTCTTCGCCATTCGCGGTTCGCGGAACTCGCCACAACGACGGCTCAGTTCGGGGTTGCTCAGCATGAACGGCGAGCAGCACAAGCGACATCGTCGGCTGGTCATGGATGCGTTCTTGAAGAAGGCGATCCAAAGCTATGTCCCCACAATTCGCACATTGACTGAACGCATGATCGCCGACTGGCGACCCGGCACCGAACGCGACATCTCGCGCGATATGACGGAGTTCATGCTGCGGCTGACGAGTTCGATTCTGTTTGGAGTCGAGAGCGCCGAGATGGCGTATCGCATCGGCCGCATGACCGACCACTGGGTTCACATGAACCACGAACTCGGAATGGGGGCGTTCGTGGCCGATCCTGAGCTGGCGAACCGATACACCGAGCTACTCGATTTCGCTGGTGAGTTGGAGGGCGAGATCAAAGACATGATCCTCCAACGCAAGCAGAACCCAACAGGGACGGATGCGTTGTCGTTGCTCATTAAGGCACACGATGCGGAGGGCGGCATCTCGGACGACGAGTTGGTGGGCCAGGCGGCATTGATCTTCGCGGCGGCACATCTCACGACCGCGCACTCGATGACGTGGACTTTGTTCCTACTGGCTCAACATCCCGAAGCGATGAGCGAACTACATCACGAATTGAAGTCGCAGCTCGACGGTGGCTTCCCGTCGTTGGAGCAAGTCGAGCGCATCCCGTGCATGGAACGAGTCATCAAAGAGAGCATGCGTGTGCTGCCCGCTTCGTCGTACTCGCAACGCATCGCCGCCGTGCCGACACAACTGGGACCGTTCGCACTGTCCGCCGGTTCGGGAATCGTGTTCAGTCAGTTCATGACGCATCACTCGCCCGATCTGTACGTCGATCCCGATGCCTTCCTGCCGACGCGCTGGTTACAGATCACGCCGTCACCTTACCAGTACCTGCCGTTTGGAGCCGGTCCGCGCATGTGCCTCGGTGCGCCGCTGGCGATGCTGATCTTGAAGACCGTGCTGCCGACGATCCTACAACGGTTCAAAGTGACCGCAGTGCCGATGTCCCTCGTGAATGGCAAGGTGATTTCGACCATGCTGTGCCCGACTACCAGCGTGATGTTGCGACTGGACGAACAGGACGGCCAGTTCGAGTCGCAGCCGGTACTGGGAAACATTCACACGATGGTTGATCTGCGCGAGAGGGCTATCCCCGCGCGACGAGCCGCGTAGAGCAATCACATCGTTTCAAACCCGAGGGGTGGCGGGGGCGCTCCGGTTCTGCGGAAGCCCCCGACGTGTCGCCTCAATCAGGGGCTTTCTCAAAGAGAGGATCGCCCCTGCCACCCGCTGGCGTTGAGTCGCCTCTAGCACATCGCGACTCAGGCCAACTCCGCCAGCACAAGGGACCCCATTTCGGCAGTCCCAATACTCGGGCCACCGGCGGCGAGGTCTGCGGTGCGATGGCCTTTCGCGAGAGTACGATCGACCGCCTGCTCGACTCGCGCCGCTTCGGCCTCCAACTTCAGCGAGTGCCTGAGCAGCATGGCCGCCGCGAGGATCGTGCCGAGTGGATTGGCAATTCCTTTTCCGGCGATGTCAGGGGCGGACCCGTGAATCGGCTCATACAGACCCGGCCCCACGGAACCGATGGAAGCGGAAGGCAGCATCCCCATTGAGCCGGGGAGCATCGAACCTTCGTCGGTCAGGATGTCGCCGAACAGGTTCTCGGTGACGACCACGTCAAAGCTGCGTGGTCTTGAGATCAAATGCATCGCCATCGCATCGACGAGCACATTCTCAATTTGTACGTCAGGGAACTCCGCCTTCATCACGCGCTCGAACGTGCGTCGCCAGAGACGCGAGACTTCGAGAACGTTGGCCTTATCGACGGAAGTCACCTTCTTGCGTCGCCCGCGCGCCGCCTGCCCGGCCAAACGCACGATTCGCTCGACCTCATGCGTGCTGTAGATCATCGTGTTATAGGCGGACTCTCCGTCGGCGGTGGTTTCCTTTCCTGACTGGCCGAAGTAGATGCCGCCCGTCAATTCGCGGAAGAAGAGAATGTCGGTCCCTTGCACGATCTCGGTCTTCAGCGGTGAGGCATTGATGAGATGCGGCGACACGGAAATCGGGCGCAGATTGGCGAACAGCCCGAGTTCCTTGCGAATCTTCAAGAGGCCGACTTCTGGTCGTGTCTTCGCGTTCGGATCGTCCCACTTCGGACCTCCGACCGCACCGAGCAACACCGCTTGCGAAGCCCGGCAAGCTGTCAGAGTTTGCTCAGGCAGCGGGTCGCCGAACTGGTCGATCGCACAGCCGCCGATCGGGCAGGTCGTGAATTGAAACGAATGCCCGAATTTCTGGGCGACTGCGACGAGGACACGCTCACCTTGAGCGACCACTTCCGGACCAATCCCGTCACCGGGGAGCAACACGATCTGAGCTTGCACTGCGAATCACCTTTTTAAAAAGAGGACGACATTCATCAGAGCCGCACTGTAAGCGAGAGTCCGAACGCAGAGCAAGTTGCTGGCGTTTGCCAGTGCAGACCGACGCCGCTTTCAAATCGGACGTTGCGACTGTGTCGATTCCCAAGGCCGGTTGTCGGTCTGGAGCCTCGCCGGTATGGTGTCGCCTCGAACACAATGAGGCCGAGCCAGCGAACTTCGATGGGTCGAAGAGGCTGCTCGCGCCACGAAAGGGATGCTGCATCATGGGTCTAATGGACGGTAAGCGCGGGTTGGTGTTGGGTGTGGTGAACGACTATTCGATCGCGTGGGGGATCAGCGATCAGCTGCATAAGGAAGGGGCGCAACTCGGGTTCACGCATCTCCCCGATAAAGACCCGACGAACCCCAAGATGGCGCGCCGCGTCCGCAAGGCGGTCGAGGCGTTTGATCCCAAGATGTTCATCCCCTGCGATGTTCAGAGCGACACCGATCTCGACACCGCGTTTGCTGCCGCGAAAGAGACGTTCGGCACCTTGGACTTCGTGGTCCATTCGATCGCCTACGCTCCGATCGACGATCTGAAGGGCCACGTCTACAACTGCTCGCGCGAGGGCTTCAAGACCTCGATGGACATCAGCGTCTACAGCCTGATGGCTGTTTGTAAGCGGGCTCGCGAACTGATGCCCAACGGTGGCAGCATCATCACGCTGAGCTATCTCGGCGGTGAGCGAGTGATCCCCGGCTACAACGTGATGGGATTGTGCAAGGCCGCGTTGGATTCGTCGGTTGGCTATCTCGCGCACGAGTTGGGGCAGAGCAAGATTCGCGTGAATGCACTCAGCGCCGGGCCGATCAAGACGCTGTCGGGGTCTGCCGTGAAAGACTTCGACAAGATGCTTGAGATGTACAACGCGCTCTCGCCGCTGCGTCGCAACGTCAGCTTGGAAGAGGTTGGCAAATCGGCCATCTATCTGCTGAGCGACATGTCCACCGGCGTGACCGGAGAGACCCTGCATGTGGACAGCGGCTATCACGTGATGGGTGCTCCACCATCTGACGCAAAGCTGAGTTGATCGCGTTGTCGTGCGGCAGTCGTAGGGTGTGTGAAGTCTGCGGAACACACCCTTATTTTTCGTGTCGAGGATGGTGTGTTCCGCAGACTCCACGCACCCTACGTCCTCTTCTTTCAACGGACGCGCTGCCGTGAATCGCCCCGAGTTTCGATTGATCGACTGGATTCGCAGCCAAGTCCGCGATCGTGATCCGGTCACTGTGGGGATTGGAGACGACGCGGCAGCATTGCGAGTGGCCCGTGGTGGCGAGTTGCTGGTCGCGACCGACATGCTCATGGAAGGAGTTCACTTCACGTTCCCTCCCGCGTCGCCGCAATTGGCGGGACGCAAGGCATTGGCCGTGAACCTCAGTGACATCGCGGCGATGGGCGGTCGCGCCACGGCAGCCTTCGTTTCGGTCGCCTTGCCCGTGGATCGCGGCTTCGATTTCGCACGCGATGTTCATGCGGGGCTGCTCGAACTGGCCGATCAATACGACATCGTGGTCGCCGGTGGTGACACCAACAGTTGGCGCGGCCCACTGGTCATCAATGTCGCGGTCGTCGGTGAGCCACTTGCGGCTTCAGGGCCGATCTTGCGGAGCGGAGCCAAGCCGGGTGACTGGCTCTTCGTCACGGGGGCACTGGGGGGCAGCTTGACCGGAAGGCATCTCACGTTCGAGCCGCGCTTGCGCGAAGTGAGCCGTCTGTGTGAGTTGGTCGATGTTCACGCGATGCTCGACATCAGCGATGGTCTCGCCGCCGACCTGCATCACATTCTGAATCAGAGTCGTGTCGGCGCGACCGTTGATGCGGATTGCATTCCCCTCAGTGCCGCCGCCAAAAGCCAAACCTCTGCGGAACGGTCGGCGCTGCAAGGTGCGCTCAGCGATGGAGAAGATTTTGAGCTGTTGTTCGCGGTCTCTCCCGAGGATGGAAGGCGTTTGGAATCGAATTGGTTTGACGAGACACCCGTGACGCGCATCGGCCAAATCACGGCCGACTCGGGCTGTTGGCTTGTCACTCCTGCGGGTCAACGCGAAGTACTGCCGCCTCTCGGCTGGACGCATGTGATCTAACGAAGTTCCGTTTCAGTTCAACGCCCGACCCCAGATACACTGAAGCGAGGTGAGCCGGGTGCCGTGAGGCCCCGGGTTCTCAGCCAGATTCCAGAACCCGGGGCCTTACGGCACCCGGCTCACAAGACTTTTGTCGGAAACGTCCCTTTTGGATTCGCTCGCATGAAACGCGCACTCATTACTGGCATCACGGGGCAAGACGGATCGTACTTGGCTGAGTTACTCTTAGAGCAGGGCTACGAAGTTCACGGCTTGGTGCGGCGTGTCGCCTTGGAAGACGCCAGCCATCGGCTGTCGCGACTGATCGGCATCCGAGACCGTATTCACCTGCATGCGGCCAGTCTGGAGAGCTTCCCCTCGCTCTACAGCGCGGTGAATCGGATTCAGCCGGACGAGCTGTATCATCTGGCCGCACAGAGTTTCGTCTCGTACTCGTTCGACGATGCTTTCTCGACCTTCCGGACGAACATCGATGGAACGCATTATGTCTTCGAGTCGATCAAGCAGGCGGCTCCGCAGTGCAAGGTCTACTTCGCGGGGTCGAGCGAGATGTTCGGGAATGCTCCCGAGACGCCTCAGCATGAAGAGACCCGGTTCTCGCCCCGCAGCCCTTACGGAATCTCGAAGGTCACAGGCTACGATCTGGCTCGTAATTATCGTGAGGCCTACGGGCTGTTCGTCTGTTCGGGGATCCTGTTCAACCACGAGTCGCCTCGACGCGGTTTCGAGTTCGTCACGCGAAAGATCACGTCGCACGTCGCACGCATCAAACGAGGCCTGATCCGAGAATTGCCGCTCGGAAATTTGGAGGCTCGTCGCGATTGGGGCTTCGCCGCAGATTACGTCCGTGCGATGTGGCAGATGCTCCAACAACCGCAACCTCGCGATTACGTCGTCGCGACGGGGGAGTCTCACTCGGTGCAGGAGTTCTGTGAGCTGGCCTTCGCGCACGCCGGACTGAATTGGCAGGACCATGTCAAAGTCGATCCCGACTTCTATCGACCGGCGGAAATCCATCAACTTATCGGCGATTCCAGCAAGGCGCGGCGCGAGTTGAACTGGACTCCCACGGTCTCATTCCCCGAGCTGGTCCACATGATGGTCGAGCACGATCTGATGCTGACGTAGTGCGACATCGCACGTGCTCAACTTCGTTCCTCTCGCTCGTCTGTCATCGGGTCGAGGGGGCCGAGCGAGAATCAGCCCCCACACCCTAGCCCTCGCCCCCGAAGGCGGGTGAGAGGGGACCAGAAAAGTGCCACTCCCTCGAAGGCCGGTAAGGCGAGCTGCAGGAAATGATTTACCAACCCGAAGCGTGAGTTTAGAAGTTGCGCAAATTCTTGAGTCGCGAAGCGACGGAAGCAAATAGCCTTGGGCGTGAGCCCGAGGAAGGGGTTTCTAAAAGCGTGAGCGAGGGGGTCCATGAGAGACTCCCTCGCTCACGTTTTTAGAAGTTGCGCTATTTGAGGATTGAAGTCGTCTTCGCCCCAACGGGGCCTCGGAGACCAGCCCAGGGCCAGCGAACACCGTGAGCGCCGCCCTGAGAAACCGAACACCAGAACGTTGTGCCCTGAAAGGGCACGGGAAATAT
>JAYTXB010000037.1:0-2949 GCA_043743205.1 Schlesneria sp. | reverse complement strand
CTCATCAACTTCGGAGCGATCATCACGTCCGTCGAAGTTCCGGATCGAGACGGGAAGCTCGCTAATGTGACACTCAGTCACCCGGACATCGCGGGCTATCAGGTGAACAACCCGTACTTTGGAGGGGCCTGCGGCCGATTCGCTAATCGCATCGCGAAGGGAAAGTTCTCACTGGACGGCAACGAATACAGCCTCTTCCTGAACAACGGTCCGAACACGCTGCACGGCGGGCAAGTCGGCTTCATGAAGAAGATCTGGAAGGCCGCGCCGTTCCAGAACGAGGTCGCGACCGGCGTGAAGTTTACTTACGTCAGCCCCGATGGCGAAGAGGGGTATCCCGGTGAGTTGAAGTCAGTCATCACCTATTCCCTGACCGATGCCAACGAATTGAAGATCGACTACGAAGCGACGACCGACAAACCTACGGTCCTGAATCTCACGAACCACGCCTATTGGAACTTGGCTGGCGCGGGGAGCGGTTTGATCGTCGATCACGAGTTGACGCTCTCGTGTTCGCGGTTCCTCCCCGTCGATGAAACGGGCATTCCCAGCGGCGAGTTGGCCTCGGTCGCGGGAACGTGCATGGACTTTCTAAAGCCCGAGAAAATCGGGACGCGCATCACCGAACCCGTCAACGGAGCTGGTGGCTACGACCACTGCTACGTCGTCGATGGCAAAGCAGGTGAGCTGCGACCGGCAGCGAAAGTTGTCGAACCGACCTCGGGGCGCGTCCTCGAAATCTTCACGACCGAGCCGGGCATTCAGTTCTACACGGGCAACTTCCTTGAAGGGACACCCGCCACGGGCAACGCTCCCCAGCACGGCGCGTTCTGTCTGGAGACGCAGCATTTCCCGGACTCACCGAATCGCCCTGAATTCCCCACGACACGCCTCAATCCCGGTGAGACCTATCGTCAGACGACGGTCCACAAGTTCTCGGTAGTGAAGTGACGAGCGACGCTGGCTTCGTGACCGCGAGAGAGACTCCCCATGCCCGGTGCCGAGCAGTATCTGAAGCCGTCCGTCATCCGCAATGTGGCACGACTCGATCTGCGGGCGCGGTTCATTGTTGAAGGGTTTCTCACCGGATTGCACGCCAGTCCGTTTCAAGGGTTCAGCGTCGAGTTCAGTGAACATCGTCGCTACCAACAAGGAGACGATCCGAAGAACATCGACTGGTTGGTCTTCGCCAAGACCGATCGCCTCTACGTGAAGAAGTATCAGGCGGAGACCAACATCTCAGGCTACGTCCTGATGGATCTGTCTGAAAGCATGGGTTACACGTACCGTCAAGAGCTAACCAAGTTCGACTATTGCACCTGTCTGGCCGCCGCACTGGCGTACTTGATGATCCACCAGCAAGACCCGATTGGCTTGATGACGTTTGATACTCAATTGCGAACGTGTCTTCCCGCTCGCAGTAAGCGCAGTCAACTCGGCAACATGTTGGCACTGTTGTCGAAGGCCCGGCCGACGGGAGCGACCGACGTGGCGGGCAACCTGCGCCGCATTGCGTCCATGATCCGACATCGCGGTCTGATCATGTTGTTCTCCGATCTGCTGTGCGAACCGCAGCCGGTACTCGACAGCCTGCACATGCTGAGACATGCCGGTCACGACGTGATCCTGTTCCACGTACTGGATGAAGCTGAGGTCAACTTCCCCTTCGACGGCCTCTCCGATTTTGAAGACCCGGAGACCGGCGAAAGACTCGTGGTCGATGCGGCGGGGATTCGCAGCGACTATCTCGGCGCGGTTGAAGAATTGCGACAGACCTACAAGCAAGAGTGCCTCAGCATGGGCGCTGATTACGTGCCGCTCGACACCAGCCTCCCGTTTGACCGCGCGCTGGTCGGATATCTTTCCCAACGCAAAGCGCGGTTCTGATGGGTCGCCCCGAAACTCCCCGCACCAACCGACCCAAACTGGTCTCCACGGTCTCCGAGGTGTTTGCTACCCTCCCGCCCGCTCGAACGGTTTCGAGTCAGTCTGCGGTTTGAGATGGGTGTCGCCGGGAGGGTCGGACATGTTGGCAGGAGCAAGTTTTTTTCGTCGTGCGCTGGTCCGTGAAGTCGCCGTTGGCACCGGGATGGTTGCCAGCACGCTGTTGTTCTTCGGAGCGGTCCCTGCCGTATTCGCCACAGAGCCTGAGGCGCCCGCTTCCGCTCTCGCCCCAGCCAATCAGTCTGTACCGGTCGCCAATTCGTCCGTGTTGCTCCAGTACAAGTTTCAGTCGGGACAGTTCTTTCACTACGAAGTGGCCGACCGGGTCCGGTACGTGACTAAGCAGTCGGGCAATGCGTTTGTGACACTTCAGCGGAACGACTCCGCCAAGCACTTCCGCGTCGTGACGATCGAAGAGGATGGTTCAGCTCTGCTCGAACCGATCATCGACCGAATTCGGATGTCGGCCAAAATGCATGAGAAGCCTGCGGTCGAGTTCGACAGCGCCAAGGACACGATTGCGCCTCCCGAGTTTCAACGCCACAAAGAGACCGTCGGCAAACCGATGGCTCGATTCCTGTTCACGACCAGTGGTGAACTGAAGTCGGTGAGGCTGCTCGCTGACGATGTTCCTCCGTCTGTTGTCGCAGCCGCAGCGAAAGCCGATCCCAAAATGAGCTTCCTCATCCCGCTCCCCACGGAACGAATTGCGGTTGGCCATCGTTGGAAGCAGAAGTACAACGAGTCGATCTCGGTGGGTCAGGGGCTGAACCAGCCAGTACCCATGCTGCGGCAATTCGAGCTCATCGCGATCACCGATGGCATCGCGACGATCAAATTCAAGACCTCCATTCTCGCCCTGTTGAATGAACCCAAATCGCAGGGGCAACTCGCTCAGCAAACTCCTTCAGGAATGGTCGAGTTCGACATCGAACGCGGGTTGATTCGTTCGCGTAAGGCCGTGACCAACGAGACCGTGTTGAATGCCTTCGGTCAGAAGACACT
>JAYTXB010000036.1:0-1929 GCA_043743205.1 Schlesneria sp. | reverse complement strand
CTGGCGATCTGGCTGCTGGGGGCCTGGGTGATCGGCCTGAGTTTGGCCACGCCCTGCTATCACACCTATCCACGATTGGCCTTTCCGTGGCTGATCGCGGTTTGGCTGGGTGTCGGTCTCGCAGTTGAGTCCTGCCGCAAACGAGCAATCACTCCTGCCGAAGCGGTGAATCGAACAGGGTATCACTGGCACGCTGGACGAGTCGTCACCATGATCGCAGGTTGGTTGATGATGTGCAGCCTCGCCCGAGCATTGGTGGGAACGTCTCATGCTTGGCAAGACCGATCCCGACTCCAAACTGATGTAACAAGAATCGCGTTGTCACTTCGCGAGGCAACTCGCGCCGAGGGGCATCCCGACAATGAAGTCATTGTCTACATTTACGCCGACCCCGCCCTTGTCTTCAGCCTCAAGTCGAACGGCCTGCCATTGGTCTCCCCCGTTCAATCGCCCGAAGCGGCCATCCGATCGCATCCCCGACCGACGTTCTTGGCCGTTCGACGGAATCGCATCTGTGATACCGATTCGCAGTCGCTCGGCCGGTTGGCGGAGGAAGGCAAGGTCGCTGAATACGTGGAGACACCTTCGAGAGTCAGCCATCTGTACGTGTTCGACCAGGTTCGCTTTGAAGATGGTGGAGAGTTGGATCCAGAATCGCATTTCCATCCCTACATTGGCGTTTACCGCGTGAGAAATTAGGCGCATTTGTTTTCCACAGGCTTTGCGGAATCGCCGATTCCGTGGCGGCGCGATCTTCGTTCCTGCCAAGTTAGTCGCGTCTCCTCTTGCCTGTATTGCAAATCGTTATACACTCTCTCACAAGGAGCAATCGCGATGGCCAAGCCGACTTCCACGACCGTCAAAAAAAGTACCACTGCCGCCGCCAGTCCCTTGATGGTGCGGCTGGATGAGCAGAGCAAAGCCTATTTGAACGCGGCGGCTCAGTTGCGCCAGATCAGTGTCAGCGACTATGTGCGGACCATCACGGTCTCGCAGGCGCGACGCGAAGTCGAGGCGGCTCGCAGCCAGACGATTTCGCTTACCCCCGATGAGCAACTGGCGTTTTGGACGGCTCTCTCGGCTCCTGCCAAGCTGACGAAGCGGCAGAAAAAATTGGGCGCGATGATGCGGGGTGAGCAGTGAAGCCGATCCGATTCCCCGAGGGATTGGCTCTCGAACCGTTGCAACGCAGCCATCCTCGCAAGCGATTTCGTTGTGGTGTCCCGGCGGTCGATGACTGGTTGGCAACCAAGGCGTTGCAAAACCAAGACAAGCACTTGTCCGCCACAAAAGTCTTGGTCGATGCCTCGGGGCAACTGGCTGGATACTTCACGCTGGCCACGGCTCAGGTCGATTTTGGTGACTTGCCTCGCGACTTAGCGAAGGATCTTCCGCGACGGCCGCTTCCCGTGGCGGTTCTTGCGCGGCTGGGAGTTGATCAGACATTCCAGCAGCGGGGACTCGGCGATTTGTTGCTGGCTCAGGCGCTGCGAGACTGTTTCGAGGCCGGACAGACTTTCGCGTTCGTGGCTGTGATTCTCGACTGTGTCGATGACCGGGCCAAGGCCTTTTATCAACGCTGGGACTTTCAGGAACTGCCCGGTCATTCTCGAAAACTCACCTTGAGTGCCGCTCAATTGGCGGCGCTGATGGCGGTACCATGACGGCCATCTCGGTTCAAACCAATCGAACCTGAGGCTCGCTCCTCGCCCCAATTTCACCTCGCAACTTCGTCTTGTCCCGATTCCGACTTCGCAGATATAACCCGCTCGCTTTTCCCCCCTCACAATTGAATGTGCCTTGGCCCTCGGACGCTTCGGGGGCGAGGAGTCTCGTTTTCCAAGGAAGGTTTGAAATGGACGACCTGGTCACGCAGGAACCGTCGCGGCGTCGGTTGGGACGCGGGTTGAATGCACTGCTCGGCACGGC
>JAYTXB010000035.1:0-1455 GCA_043743205.1 Schlesneria sp. | reverse complement strand
GTTTGGGCGAAGTAGCGTTTGAGATAGTTCACGCACCAGCCGCAACCGGTTCCGGCACCGCCGCACTCGCTGATCTGGCTGGCGCGGCGCGGCTGATGGACGCGGACGAAGTTCACGATCTTCCGCTTGGAGATGTGGAAGCAGTAGCAAATGGTGTCGTCGAGATCCATGAGTTGGCCGTTCGTCGTGAGGCTTTGCTGTGCATAATTCGGTCGCGAGCCACGCACTGGTCGGCGGCTGGACGCCTCGTCCGTCCGGTCCTGTTGCCGGGCGACCTACTTCGGTTTCGGTGGGGTGGCGTCGTTGAGTTTGAGCCGGATGTGAAGCGTGACATCGTCGGTCACAAAGTCCCAGCCAGCGGGGTCGAGGACCGTTTTGAGGATCTTGCTGACGGTCGTGTTCTCCAACTTCCGGACTGTGACCAGTTTGTTGAGGTTCTGCTCACCGAGTTCATCCGCGTTGAATTGGATTGGTCCGCCGAGCAGTTCTTCGAGGAACTCCAGCAACGTGCGGCGGCTGACGGGGACGGCTTGCTCGAACGAGGTGAAACGCTGATTGAGCAGCAACTCGAAGTCGATCTTCGGCGTCGGGATGACTGCGGCTGGGACTGGATTCGGTGGAGCAACCGCCACAGGGGGAGAGACGATGGCGGTTGTGCTTTCCGGCGAAAGTGCGGGAGCATTGGCGGGGTGCAGGGCATCGGCTGCGGCGAGCGGCAACTCGATTTGCAGCGGAGATTCTGTCGTCGGGCTGATGTGAGGAACCCTGTCAGGCGGCGGTGAGTCCGTGGATGGTGCGTCAGGCTTGGACGGATCATCGGACGAGGTCTCTGGCAGAATCGTGCGACTCGGTTGAATCTGCGGTCCCGATCGAAAGCGAACGGCGGGGCGAGTCATGGCCACCACGACGAGGGCGGTCATGGCGAGCGCCAACGCCCAAGCCATGGCGAGTGGTGACCGGCTGATGCGACCGAGGGCGGTACGCCAGCGACCGAACGTGCGCCGGTGACTGGATGTCTCGACAACCACAGTCGGCATCACCGGGATGCTGGTTGACGAGGTTCTCAGCGCTGCGGCGGACTTGTCGAGCGGCGGCTTGCGAGCGGCGACGTGCTGGTTGTGATCGAGTTCGATCAACAGCGCCGTGTGGCATTCGGGGCAGGGGACGACTCTGCCGACGAACGAGCGGTCGCGAATCCGAAGAGTCGTGCCGCAGTCGGGACAGGAGCAGTGACCGAACGCCATGAGGAGGGAACTCAACGGGCGAGAGGATCGGTAGGAATCAGGGCCAACTTGTTTTCAGCGTCGGGTGAATCGAGTCTTCGAGGGCCGCCAAGGAGACAAACAAAGGCTCCCCGCCATTCGTGTTGATCATTGTGGCAAATCAGCCGCAGGGCGCTAGCCCCGGTTTGTTTTCGCTTAACCGGGGCTAGCGCCCTGCGGCTGATGAATGCGT
>JAYTXB010000034.1:0-8929 GCA_043743205.1 Schlesneria sp. | reverse complement strand
CACGCACCCGGATGGCCACTACCAGAATCACTACCCATATCTATCTGACCAGCTCAACTGCAGTGCCCGAGACGGGGGTCGAACCCGTACCCACTTGCGTGGAGGGGGGTTTAAGACTTCACAATCCCGTCCGCCTAGGTTGCTGAAATCCGGCTAGACCAGCTCAGAGGCTGTGCGGCAGCCCACCCTGTCCGTGGAATCCGTGCGATTCGGGGTGGTGTTCGACAGTCCTGTGCACATTTTGTGCACATCGAGTCGGCGGGTTTAGCACGGCGAAGATCGCGTTGTGGGTGTGGTCATAGATCTGGCGAGCCACCTCCTAAAGCGAGAATGACCGGCGACGCTTCCGAGCGTTCATCACTTGGTTGCATCCATTTTCAAGCGTACGATCGTCAAACGTTGGACGTTACTCGTTGCTTGATGCTCTCGTTTTTCCGGAATACTTCCTCGCCGGTACGAGCTAAGTGCACTGCAGATCGCACGGCCACCGAATCGAGAGATTCAGAACATGACACCTCGAACATAATCAATTCTTCGTCAAGGCCGGCAGAAGGTTGTGACTGAAAAGTTACTATCCATTCATCGGGACTGTCCTCCCAAACGTCGTCCGGCATCCGCTGGATCAGTTCATTCCGGTACAACGCCCAGGCCTCGGTGCGTGCGACTGCACGCATGAGTGCCGCGAGGAGGGGTCTCGGTAGCGCGCACGGGGGACAGTCGTCCCTCTCGAGGCTCATCTCAATTCCCCTAGACGTGCCTCTGGTCCTGCGCCTGCGTTTGCTTGAAGACTGACGATGTAACCCCACAGCTCTCCAGATAGCCGGTCGGGGGTACTGCCGGTCGCTGTGAAGAAGACGAAATCGCCAACATTCGTCCACGATGTGAAGTCGGCAGTCACGTCAAACCCGTCTGCCGAGACGACGTGGGACCACGAGCCAATTTCGAGTTTTAGCAATCTGTCAATCTGGTGATCGTCTTCAAGAGTGATATCGGTCGATTCGACGTTTGTTACTTTGCCGTGTCCGTAAACTGCGTTGGCGTTTACGAACTGAGCCGTCAGAACGCCGTCGACCGAAAGGACCACGCCGCATTCCACTCGGTCGCCCAAACGAAGTCGCTCCACGTCATAATCGCAATGCTGGCGGCAGAAGTGGGTGTCAGCGGTGAGACGGAGCCGAATCGGTTCAGCGTCCGGCATCGTACGTACGCTGATTTCATGTGCGTCCACCGCCACAAGCGTGCCGGCCGTCCAGTGGTCGTCAGGCTCATTAGGTAGATCAGGGCTTCGCGCTTCCGCTACTCGGCTGAGTTGACCGCTGTAAGTCATTGTGGCAGCGCTAATGCCAACGGCAGTCCTCAAGAAATTACGCCGGTTAAATCTAGAGAGTGGTGAGGCGTTCGAGTCATTCATGTGATGTAAACCTCAATAAATCCATAAATCAGCGGGTTGCAGTTGCAGAGATATGCTGCCGTTTTGGTAGTCAAACAGGCAATCACGGGTTTGGGCGTATTGTTGCATTGACCTGTCGACTTAGTAGCTGGGTCGGGGCCGCATTCAAACAGTTTCGCACTGAGCGTCCGCGTAGTGCAGTAGTTTGCAATCGAGTATGTAGTTCCACACCCGGTGCCTTGGGGCAATGATGTCTGCTTGGTGCATTTGGTGGACCCACCGCACACCGTATGATGGGCATAGCTCAGGAAGTACCCATTGGTCGTGCTACATCCAGCTGAACAACCGTTCGCTGAGCACCCGTCAGACGCGCAATTGTCGAGGGCGGCCATCCCTTCCGCGAATGATCCGTTTAGGCCCACGCGTGGACCTCCGAGTGATCAGGGCGGCTAAGGACGGCTTCGTCAATCGACCAGACTGCAGTGGAGTCGAGCTGTGATAGCGAGTACCAGAGCAACTTTGTAAAGTTTCTGTGCGGATCATAAACCCTTCCGTGATTCTCAATCTCACGGATGAGCATCCTGGCTACCTCACCATGCAGAGCACACCAGCGAGCGCCGGGTAGTTCCACGATAGGTATATTTGAGCCGGTTACCAGGGTTCCGGACAACATGCACGCAGCATCTTCCGTAACCTCGAGATAATAGGCGCACTGGGGCGACTCAGTGACTGCGGCTTTCAAAACGAGCTTAGTCATTTACCCTCCATGGATATTCGGATATCGAGAGCATCGAGTACAGGAAAGCGACTACACGCCACCGCTCGGACGATCGGATTGTCAACGGTGGAAACGATAGCTAGGTATCCTGCCTTTGCGAGCTCGTGAAGATGAGCGAAGAAAAGTGACAGCAGTGCCAAGCCGTCCCGTTCGGAGTTTCGCGAACGTTGAGCAGGATTGACCCAGAAAAATTGGTGAAATGCAACCAGCGGATCGTAGTCCCAGGGTACCATAAGGGACCACGCCCAGGGTTCAACCGTCCCCGCCAAACGGAGTGCTGCTAACGACCAGCCTTCCTCCGGGGCTCCATCGCGCAAATTGTCCGCCAAGAGCGGAAGCTCCCGTCTAACCCATGAGAAGCTCGTAATCTCATCGGCAGTAGTGTGCAAAGAAATCGTGTCCGCTAGACGCGTAGGAATGTTCGGGGGATCGCACTGCCAGTCATGAAGGCTCACGTACGTGCACCTGCGGCCGTAGAGAGCGATTGCCTGGCGAAGCTGCGGCGGCATGTCCTGCGGGCTTATGTCATCCCAAAAGATCTCGTCAAGCGGCATGTGACCCCCACACTCTGCTTCGTAGAGTGAGGGTACAAGCGCTAGCAGTTCTTGTCCAGCGGTAATATGGTATTTTACCCTGTGCGTGCCTGGACAAGTTCCGATGTATGAAAGTCGCGGTGATCTTCGCCGACGACCGGCTGCCGGTGGGGTCCGGCCACGCTGTCGTAGACGATGGGCCGCCTGGGCCGATTGGGTAGCCGCCCCAGTGGGTGGGGGTCGCGCTACGGAGGATCGTGCCGGTCGGGGTCGACCTGGGGGATCCGGAGCTCGCTCCTGCCGCTCGACTTTTCTCCTCACCAGTAGTGACCTGCAAAGTTCGGTGCATCCAAACCGACCCCGCCGGACTCTTGTAACAACATGACGAAGGGTTTGCCAGTCAGTCTGCCGACGTCCGTTCCCTTGCGACCGGGTTTGGACGACTTTCTTCGGCTGCAGTGGAGTGCGTTGTTCGGTTTGGGCGTTCTCTTGACCCGTGACCGAGATCTGGCTGCCGATTTGGTTCAGGATGTGCTGGCTCAGATGCTGCCGAAGTGGGAGTCGATCGACAACCCGAAGGCCTATGCGACTGTGAGCATTCGAAACGCCGCGCGGCGACGTCAGCGACACCTCAAGCCTCTGCCCTTCGTGATGACTGATACACCGTCTAATAGCAATAGTTCCATTGAGTCAGCTATTGATCTAGGGCGAGCACTGACGCACTTGAATACGTCGCAATACGAGACTGTCGTGCTTCGGTACTACAGCGGTCTCACCGATCGGGAAATCGCGTCGATGCTCCAGCGGAGCGTGGGGACCGTTAAGTCCCAAATTCGTCGCGCCTTAGCCATATTAACGAAGGAGCTAGGTCCATGACAGACATTCATTCTCGCCTGGAGCGGGGATTTCGAGCGTTTGCGGGTGATTCCCCTCCCCCTCCATCTGTCGACCGGCTGCTGGAACGAGGTGCTCATCCAACCAATAGTCATTGGATTGGCACGCACAAGGCGGCAGTGGTATCAGCTGGCGCTGCCGTTCTTTTGGTGAGTCTCTGGGTCGTCGCGACCACGAACCGTCCTTCAAACAAAGTATTTCGTAGCGTAGGAGCACGGTCCGGGCAAGATGAGGGTGGCGCGGCTTCAACTGGTGACACACGGGCGGGAATCTCTCTGAATCCATCTCCGACGCCAGCAGCGGGCCCAGTAACCGCAAATTGGGTTCAAAGCCACGTCCCAGACCCGCCGGTGCCCTGGTCCTCGGGCACCGAGCCGACCGTCACGGTCGCTGGCCACAGTCTCGTTACGCTTGGCCACACCAGCGAGGGGGTGCTGGCTCAGGTTTACGACGCTTCGAGCAACGTGTGGACTGCCTCGTCGCGCGTGCCGGACCTACCTCTAGGCGCAATCGGAGGAAATGCGCCTGGAGCGTGGACCGGTCAAGAAGTTGTATATCCGGGAGCGTCCTTTGATCCTGCTTCCGGCAATTGGAGCGTGCAACACGGCTTTGATCCCGACCCGAACCTACAGCGATGGTGGGCAATCTGGACCGGAACTACCGTCGTGTACCTTCCTGGCGGACAGAGTTTTGTTCCAGCGACCGACACCTGGGGCCTGTTATCCAACGTGCCTCTGGGGCTTCGTGGCGCAGTTCCGATCTGGACAGGTGAGACTATTCTCACTTCAGACGGAGAAGGCTGGTTTCAGTACTCTCCTATCAGTGGTAGGTGGCAGGTGCTGCCCGGCGGACCGTCTGATACCACCCTGATGTCGACCGCACGTGACGGGTCGGGCGTGGAAGTCTTTGCGAAGTCAGGGCTCTATCGGGTTGATCTGTCGACCGCCCGCTGGACGTTCGAGCATTCGAGCCCATTTGGTAGTTGCATTGACACGCACTGGCTACTGCGCGCCGAATCGTACCTTGCGGTTGCATCTGCATCGTGCGGAGTCGCCGCGCGTACCTCCAACGATTCTCAGCTGGTCCCGATTCCGACCCTAAGTACCCTTCAGTTGAGTTGTCCGGTGACAATAGGACTAGCGATAGCTGATTTGTGTTCGAACGATTTGATCATGCCACAGTCCCGTTAGTTTTTTTTGCAGAGTAGCCAGACTCACCCGGCTCGCGGCACTCAGCGACAGTTCACCGAGTTTCATTCCAAAGCGTCCGGCGATCTCGGTGACTTCAGAGACCGGGACCCTCGTCGGATCCCGACCCTCGCGGCCGACGGTGGTCGAGTCGGTGCGGTGCGAACCTGCCGCTTATTTAGCACTTCGGATTTCAGGGTGTGATTTGGTCGAGGAGTGACCAGTTGGGTCGGCCGGCGTAGAGCAGCGCGCGGATGCGGTTGTGCTCGAATCGGTGAATCCGAATGCTGTGCGCTTGACGCTTGACGCGTTTGATGAGGTTGTTGATCCTTTCGGTCGGCCGTTCGACACGTGCGCCTGGTGCCTTGCGTCGACACCGGGGTTGGCCCAGTCGTCGCCACGGATCTGGCCAGTCGTTCAGGGCTGGGTTGTCGCCGCTTCTCGATCACGCCGCGTGTGTCGCCGAATAGTTCCATGTGGTCCGCATCGCGAACAGCTGCCTCGACACGGTGCGCCGCCGGGTCCAGCACGAAGCGCTGAAGCATCGCGGGTGTCGCGACGATCCGCTCTACCGGATTCGCAAGCTGTTGCTCACCGGGTCCGAGCGACTCAACGAACACGGTCGCGATCGGATACTGCGCGATCTACGCGTCGGTGATCCCAACGACGAGTTGGTCTGGGCATGGCGGGCAAAATGAGGGCGTTCGGGGACGTGTACCTCGCCAGCACGCAACCACGACGTCGCAGCGGTGCTGTTTTGGACAAGGCCATCGCCGGCTGCCGCGCCGACGAATTTGCCGAGATCCGATCGGGGACTGAATCTTTGGGTGAAGAAGGTGAAACGCTGCGGCCACGAATGGGAATGGCACTCTGAGTTGTCCCCACTTGTGATGGTTTTGGCACCAAGCTCACAGCCAAATCAGGTTGACAAACCCACACGAATTTCGTCGGTTCGACGACTACGGCTTCGAGTGCTGCTCCAAACCGGTGGTGGCACCTGGCCGAACAACCCTCGCCACCCGCTTCCGAACACGCAGCTCCCCACCCAGCTGAGTAGGGCCGGATTACTCGACCGTCGACAAGAACCACACACCCGATCGTTCATCCAATGCAATATGGGGCAGTGCACAGAGTATTACCCGTTGAGTGCACGTTTCGTTACGTTTCGTTACGATTGGCTCGTGACCGTCCCCGGCAAAGGTGGGCGTCCTCGTAAGTGGGCGTCGGACGCCGATCGGATGCGCGCGTTTCGAGCGCGCCTGAACGGCACCGACGAGCCGGCGACGGTTGAGGAATCGATCGACCAAGGCACTCAGAGCGGCCGGGCGTGGGCTCAGGTCCGGGAACTCAACGAGACCGTCAATGAACAGCGAGCAATCATCCAGTCCCTGGAGCGTGTCCTGAAGTCTGCTCGCCGGTCACTCGTAGATCAGGAGCGGCGATTCAGCTGGCTCGACTCTGAGAATGAACGGCTTCGAGCGCAGCTGGAGGACCGAAGGGTGACGAGGGTCGTCAGCGTCCGAACTGAGGCTCCCGAGCCGACAGTGGTACCTGACCGAGCGGCGAGCGCGCCTGCGCTCAATCGCGCTCAGCGCAGAGCAGCCGAACGGCGAATGCGCTGACGGCGCTGAACGAGCGATCCGTCGCGAGAAGTGCCTCGATCGAGTGCATTCGGGACCGCGGGTGAGTGGTCGAGTGTGTGCTCGGGTGTGTGGTCGAGTGTGTCGCAACGTGGACCATGCGGACATGACACGACCAGACCAAATCGTTGAACGCGCTACCTACTCAGTGGACGAGGTAGCGCAACTCCTCGGGATCGCCCGTACAACGGCGTACGAGAGCATCCACCGTGGCGAGATCCCTGCCGTCCGATTCGGGCGCCGCATTGTGGTGTTGCGACACGCACTAGACGGGCTGCTTGATGCTCCACGACCACGAACGCTGATCGAGACTGTTGGACATCAACTCAGTTCCGACGACTGCTGACGGCAACTCCATACAGACACGCGGTGGGCCATACGGCTCCATGAGTCCTTCCGCATGCGGGAAGAGATCATCGCGTGACAGTGCCCAACCTCGTCTCGACGACGATGTCGCATCCTGCCCGCAGGGCAAGAAACGAGCCGATCAGTGTTGGTCGTAGATACGGCCCGCAACGACGTCTGCGGCCGCACGGGCGATCGACGGGACAACGTGCGAGTAGAGGTCGAGCGTGACGCCGACCGTGGCGTGACCGAGCCGTTCTGAGACGACCTTGGGATGTACACCAGCCTTGAGCGCGAGCGTCGCATAGGTGTGCCGAAGGTCGTGCAAGCGGATTCGCGGCACCTCGAGTGTGCGGACAACGGACTCGAAGTGCCGAGAGAACCGGTCCGGATGGATCATGCCGCCGAGCTCGTCACGGAACACGAGATCGGAGTCCGAGTTCCACGCAGGGCCGACGAGAAGGCGCTCCTCGCGTTGGCGCTTTTGGTGTTCTCGGAGCACTTCGATCGTCTGTGCATCGAGGTAAACGTGGCGACGACTCCGCGGCGTTTTCGGTGGCCCGATGATGAGATCGCTGTAACCGACCGTCGTCAGCGTCTGCGCAATTGCGAGCTGCGCCCCGTCGAAGTCGAGGTCGTTCCATCGCAGCCCGAGCACTTCACCGCGCCGCATGCCCGTCGTCGCCAACAGTGCGAACGCGGGGTAGAGCCGATCGTCAGCGATCGCGCCGAAGAACTCGCGCAGGTCGCCGGACGTCCATGTCTTCTGCTCCGGTCGCACCTCCGAAGGTGGTCGCGCTGCACCGGCCGCGTTGCGGACGACAAGGCCGAGTCGTTCGGCATCGGAGAGCGCCTTGCGAAGAACAGTGTGGGTGTTACGGACCGTCTTCGCCGAGAGCTTCGTGCCGTCACGCGAACCGGTCGCAAGCAGCTCCGCGTAGAACTTCTCGATCTGCATCGGCGTGAGCGCCTGCAAAGGGTACCGACCAAGGTATCGATCAATTCGCTTCACCGCGATGTCGTAGCTGTGCCAGGTCGTCGCTCGGATCCGCGATCGCTCGGTTTCGAGCCAGTCGTGCAAGAACTCGCGGACCTTGATCGACGATTTCGAGACGACGCTGCCGCGGGAGGAGTCCCGCAAGGCATCGCTAAGCGCGACCTCGGCTTCCTTCTTGGTCATGAAGCCCTGCTTCAAAATCTGCCGACGCTTGCCTGTGTCAGGCTGGAAACCGGCGTCAACGCGATACGCCCACCCACCGCTCCGACGGAACACAGAACCTCGTGCCATGGGACCACTATAAAACATCTGTGCACATTCCGTGCACATCGAGCCGTTTTGACTCGCGGGACGAAATCCTCTGAAGCAGATAATACCTGTTCAGAGCGGTGCCCGGGACGGGGGTCGAACCCGTACCCACTTGCGTGGAGGGGGGTTTAAGCCCCCCGCGTCTGCCAATTCCGCCACCCGGGCTGGTGCACCGGACAGGCTAGTCACCCGTAGGGGACTGCTGCGTTGCGACGTTGGGTTGTTGCCGAGTCGGTTAGGGCGCCGGAAGCGCTCGGGACCGACGTCCGAGGAGCACAAGCACGACACCCATCGACATCAACGAAAGGCCAAGGAGCAACGAGACACTGGGGCCCGCTGATCCGGTGGCGGGCAAGCCCGCGCCAGCACCCGCAGCCGACGTGGTCGTTGCTGCCAGCGTGGTGGTGGTGGTAGCCCCAAGCGTGGTGGTCGTTGCGGCGATCGTCGTAGTAGTGGTAGGCGCGATCGTCGTAGTCGTCGTCGTTGGTGCTTCAGTTGCTGGTGGGGTGACGATGATTCCGGCGTTGACCGGTCCACCCGTCAATCCACCGAACGTGAGCACTGCGCCGAGGGCGATCATCAACAAGGGTCCAAAACGCTTCATCGCACGCAACCTTTTCATTCACTGGGGGTTCCGACGAACCTAACAGGCGTCCCAGTAGTGTCCGGTGGATGACCAGTGCGACCGCCACCGCCGTGCGATCGCGTGTGCTGGTGTCGAAGTCCCTCGATGGATGGCTGGTTGGCTGGTTCGCCGTCGCAACCTGGCTCGCGTTGTGGCTCTCGATGCGTTCGGGCGCCACCGTCCCCCAACTCGACGTTGGGTTGTACTGGATCCTCACCGGACTCAACGCAA
>JAYTXB010000033.1:0-1030 GCA_043743205.1 Schlesneria sp. | reverse complement strand
GACGAGTTTCAAGTATCGGCTGTTCGATCTCCCGTCGGAGACGCAGCTCGCGCGGGGCGGCATTGACCGGATCGGTCAGGCGACCAGTGCGTGCTTCGTGGAGATCAACGGGCGGAAAGAAGAGTCATCGCAACAGGTGGCCGATCACGCGGCGGCCGTGCAGATTTGTTTGGACCAACTCACGCATCCCGAGTACGGCTGCGTGAAGTCGGTCAGCGAAGTTGCGGCCATCGGGTTCAAGGCGGTGTTTGCGGGGAATATGAGCGGAGTGCGAATCGTCACGGACGAACTGCTCACCAAGATGGAAGACCTGTCGGACATCGCTCCGGCGCACAATCCGATGTACGCGAAGGCGATGAGGCAACTCCGTGCGGCGTTCCCTCAGATTCCGTTGGTCGCGGCGTTGGAGACGGCCTTCCACGACACGATCCCGCCCGAGAACAAGCTCTATTCGATCCCACTCGAATGGGCCGAACAGTACGAAGTAAAACGTTGGGGCTTCCACGGCGCGAGCCATCGGTTCCTCAACACGCGGATGGCGCAGTTGCTGGGACGGAACGACTTGAAGGTCATCACGTGCCATCTCGGCGGGAGCAATTCCCTCTGTGCGGCAAAGGATGGCAAGTCACAGGCAACGAGCATGGGGATGAGTCCGCAGTCCGGTTTGCTTCAGAACAACCGCGTCGGCGACTTCGATCCGTTCGCGTTGCCGATCCTGTTGAGAAAGACGGGCAAGACGCTGGCCCAGATTTTGGAAGACCTCTCCAGCAAGGCGGGGCTGCTCGGCCTGAGCGGCGTCAGCCAGGATTGCCGAGATGTCGAAGAGGCCGCTGCGAAGGGCAATGCACGAGCCCAACTCGCGCTCGATGTGTTCGTCTCGTCGATTCGGCAGTACCTCGGTTCGTACCTGACAGTTCTCGGCGGAGCCGATGCGATCGTCTTCAGCGGTGGCATCGGTGAGAACGGTCCACAGATTCGAGCGAACGTCTGCAAGAACATGGAGTGGGCGGGGATCGTCCTCGACGAAGCG